>NHDN01000041.1 GCA_002171765.1 Verrucomicrobia bacterium TMED60 | reverse complement strand
TTTCCGGTCAGTCCTACCTTGACCAACCAATCCAGCTCTACGAGCCAAAACTATCCGGTGCGGAAGAGAATATCGCGGAACGATTAAATCGTTGGAAAAGGATTCGGAATCAGGGAAAGGCAAAGATCTAGAAGACAAGAACTCGACTGAGTTGAAATTTGATCTGGGGACAACAACCATGGTAAAGATTACTGAATTTGTTTGTAAATCATAATAAAAACTTCTGAATGATATCTTCATCTATGAAATGCTCGCCTCTCTTCATTCTTATTTTTGCTTCCTTGAGCCTGTTTTCTTTAGGAAATAAACCCAATGTCCTGCTGATTGTTTGTGATGACTTAAATGATTATGTGGAAACTTTGGGTGGGCACCCTCAAACCAAGACACCGAATCTTCGTAAGCTAATTAAAAGCGGCGTATCCTTTAGCCAGGCCCATTGTAATATTCCAATTTGCAACCCTTCCCGTGCCAGTTTTGCAACCGGTATCTACCCTCACACATCCCAGCAATTTGGATTTGAGGATTGGGACAAAAATGAAATCTTAAAAAACTCTCGGACCATGATGGATCACTTTGGTGAAAATGGTTACCACACTCTGGGTACCGGTAAAGTGATGCATAACCGGGATCATCAGGAGTGGGATGAATACGGGCATCCCTCCGACTATGGCCCCTTCCTTTTTGACGGGAAGGATAAGATTCCTCATCTCGATGTACCCAGTCCCTTTCGCGATGACTTTGGCATCATTGACGGAACCTATGGGCCGCTTGAAAAAGTCTCCCACAAAAAATCCCCCACTACCGGAAAACATTATTCCTGGATGACCGGGGGGTGGCGTTCGCAGAGAGAATTGAAATATCAGTCAGAGGAGGATCGGGATAAAACCGGAGATGAATTGAATGTACAATGGGCGATAAAAAGACTTACCGAACTTGCCAATTCAAAAGATGATAAGCCTTTTTTCATGGGAGTTGGTTTCGTGCGCCCCCATACGCCCCTGATTGTTCCACAAGAATACTTCGACCGCTTTCCCTTGGATACGCTCGAACTCCCCGTGATCAAAAAGGGGGATGCCGAGGATACCTTCAAGCACACGGTGAACTCAAAGGAGGATGATCGAAGCGGAGATCGAGGGACAAAAATGTATGAAAGCTTGGTGGCTTCCTATGAGGGGGATCGTGTACTGGCTTTAAAAAAATTCATTCAGGCCTATTTAGCATCAGTGGCATCAGTGGATGATTTAGTGGGAGATATTTTAGATACCTTGGAAAATACGGGTTTAGACCAAAACACTATCGTCATCTTCACCAGTGATCACGGCTGGGGAAATGGAGAGAAGGACTATGTTTATAAAAACTCTCTTTGGCAGGAAAGTACTCGGGTTCCTTTAATCGTTCGCGCTCCCGGAATTTCCAAAGCAGGTAAGGAATGTAAGCACCCGGTTTCCTTGGTTGATCTCTACCCCACCCTGCTGGATCTCTGCGGCTTACCGACAAACACACAAAAGAACGAAAAGGGACGCACCCTGGATGGATTCTCGATGAAACCTTTCCTCAAGAATCCCGAAAAAGGTAAATGGAAGGGTCCTGATTATGCCCTGACCGCACTTTACAAATGGGCTCAGTACTATGACCCTGCCGATCAAAGTTATTCCATGCGCTTCGAGGATTGGAGGTATGTGCGTTATGAAAATGGCAAAGAGGAGCTTTACCACACCGCAGAGGATGATCATGAATGGTACAATTTGGCTCTGGATCCAAAATTTGCCAAGCAATTGAACGACTTTCGGGAACAACTCCTATCAGTGATTCCGGAGAGCATCCCCGAAAAGCCGAAAAGCAATGAGTATTGGAAGGATCAGTATTTCAAGAAAAATCCAACCGCGGACGCCGATAAGGATGGATCTTTATCCTGGGCTGAACTTACCGGTCACAAGAATATGTCGGAGAGCGAAAAAAAAGCTCTCCAAAATGAGCATTGGAAAAATTCATATTTTAAGAAAAATCCAAATGCAGATACGAACCAAGATGGAAAACTTTCTTGGCAAGAGTTGCATGCTCATAAAAAAAACAAGGAATGAATGCTTTTTAATCTCAAACATAAAACCTACAACCCAAATAAAAATGAATCGAATTACATTCCTTGCTCTACTTGCCCTTGGAGCATTTTGCGCAAACCTTGGATTTGCCCAAGAAGCCAAAACGCTTGAAGCCACTGGTAAATTTATAAAAAACGATAAGGGAGCCGTTGTTTTTACAGATGACGCAGACAAGAAGAGGTACTACGGCTTCAATGACGGAGTGAAGAAAAAAGTGGGTGATATGCTCAATAAAAAGGTCAACCTTAAGGCCAAGGTCAAAAAGAAAGAAGGCGCCAAGATTACCTTGATGACTTATGTTGTTTCGATCAAGGAAGCCAAATAATCTTCTCCGCTTAGTTTAATTTCTTAAACTTGAGGTTCTTCATGGAAACATTCTTTTCGTGAAGAACCTCAGCTTTTTAATGCTTCGATGACTCACTTTCTTTGGATTGTATTTTCTAGCATTCCTTTGCTCTTGGCACTACCGGGGATATCCGTGGGAATGGCCCCGCCAAATGTATTGATTTTCCTGATGGACGACATGGGCATTGGAGATTGCCAGGCTTACAATGCAAGCAGCAAGGTGGAAATGCCCAACCTGGAAAAAATGGCACGCGAAGGGATTCGCTTTACTGATGCCCACGCTCCAGCCGCAGTGTGTGCCCCAACCCGTTATAGTGTTATGACCGGGAATTATCCATGGCGGGGTCGTAATCCCAATGGGACTTGGCTTTTCAATATGCCTTCTCAAGTTTTACCAGGGCAAAAAACGATGGGGCAATTAATGAAGAAGGCGGGTTATCATACCGCTTTTTTAGGGAAAGTTCATTTAGGCGGGAAAATCTTCAGCAAATCGACCGGCAAACCCAAGCTTTCCATGAAAGGTGGCTATCAAGACTTTGACTTCAGTCGAAGAGTGGAAGATTCACCNGCATCCATGGGATTCGATTATGCTTATGAACTGCCTCAGGGGATACAGGGCTCTCCCTACCTTGCCCTTGAAAATGGTAGGTTAGTGGGGGGTGAAAAAAACCTTCGGGCATGGAAGGCTGGAANCTATGGTAAATCGGTGATTGAGGCAGATGGGTTTGGTTCTTCCGATTGGGACTCTTCCAAGGCGGGTCCTGTATTAACTCAAAAGGCTCTATCATTTTTGAACCGGCATTTTAAACAAAATCAGGCAAATGGAATCAGGAAGCCTTTCTTCATGCATTACTGCAGCCAGTCCTGCCATGTGCCNCATACCCCACCAGATGAATTAGGAGGAGAAAAAATTAAGGGTGCTTCCCTGGATGCACACCTTGATATGTTGGTAGAGGCGGATGTTACTTTGGGAAAGATGATCAGCAGCTTACGAAATGTCGGAGAACTTGAAAATACACTGATCTTATTCACCAGTGACAATGGCGGGCTTTCCCGTGGACCTCCTGGCCAATATAAGGGGGGACACAATTCGAATGCAGGCTTCCGTGGTAGTAAGGCCCAAGTGTATGAAGGGGGACACCGGGTTCCCTTGGTTGCCCGTTGGGGAAACGGTAATCAAAACTCACCCATTACCCCGGGAAGTGAGTCCAATGCTTTNATTGGCTTACAGGATCTCTATGCCACATTCGCCGAGCTTAGCATGCAACCCATGGGGTTAGAAGATGCCCTAGACAGCCAATCTTTTTTAGGATCACTCCTTGGAAAAAAAGATAAACTAAATCGAACATCCCTCTTGATTCAGGCAAACAATGGAAAATATCACGGCCAGCAATCCAAAAAATCAGTCAGGGAAAAAGAGTGGAAACTCATTGTTACCAAAGAATTAGAACCCATTGAATTATACGATCTCAAAAGCGATCCGATGGAGAGCAAAAACAGGATTAAGGAAGGCAACCAATCTTCTCGGATCAAGCGAATGAGTTTAGATCTAAATCGAATTCTGGATTCTTCAAGGAGCACTCTGCCTTATCGTATCTCCAAGGCTGGNTTGGATGAAGCCGAACCCAAGACTCATTCCTCAGAACTTTTCTCTCCTCGTGCCAGTTTAATTTGTAAAATCGAAGTTCCTAATTCGGCAAACGCTCAAAATTGGGGTGGTAAATGGAAAATAAAGGGGAAGAGTCCGATGAGGATATCTTTCACTCCAAAAGCTGGAGAAAAGTGGGATATTTCGGACTATAAACTCACTGGTATTACCATTCAGAATTGGGATTCGGGNGTGACCACAATCGAGGGAAGGATGAACAATGNAAAGCTAACCAGCTGGTCTCACCATGCAGTTGGTTTTGCGGTTGCACCAAGTTGGGAAAAAATCACTCTGGGTTTTCCTTTTCCNATGGTGGAAGATCGCTATGCAGGATCAGCTCTTTTTAAGGATCAACTGGCAAAGCCTAATGGTCATCGCCTGCATTGGAGAAGATTCTTCCCCGAAGATCTTAGAGAAATCATACTCGATTTGCGTTCTTCTACTGGAAATATAAACGCCTTGATCCATGCACCCTCTTTAGCATGGGAGACAAGTTTGTCTCGTGATCATCAATTGTCCGCACTTCCCTACCTCGATGATCTTGGTCAAGTTCGAGCGGTTGACTGGCCAGGGAAGTCCAAGAACCTCAAAATAGCTAGGTCATCGATGCAAAAAGAATTACGCATCGCTTCGCAAGTAGCAAAGAAAAGGAAACTTGGGAAATATGGGGGCTGGAGTGATGGTCCAAAGATGGAAGGGACCGGACGATTTAGAACCCAAAAAATAAACGGTAAATGGTGGTTAATTGATCCCGAGGGTTACCTCTTCTTCTCGGTGGGAAGCTGCCTGACTGGTTGGCGTGCGGAAACTTCCGCAGAGGAAAAAAGATCTGACAATGAATTTTTCTCTTATTTACCGGGAAAGAATGATTATCTTAGATGGAGTGGAATACGCAAGATAGGAGGGAAAAATTTTGTCAATTTCCCGGCTATGAATTACCAACGCTATTTCGGTGAAGGCTGGCAAAAGATTGTGAAGCAGGGCATTCATGACAGAATGCGTTCTTGGGGGGTTAATACTTTGGGTTGCTGGTCAGATCAATCGCTCCAAAAAGATCAAAAAACACCTTACACCCTGATCTCATCGATCTGGTGGCAGCAGAATGGACACCGTAAGTTCCCCTCCCCTTTCAGGGAAAACTTCCAGCGGGATCTAGAAGAAAGTTTAAGGAAGTTTGCATGGGCCAAACAGGATCCTTTTTGCCTGGGAATCTTTATCGGCAATGAATTGGAATGGCCTGATCGCATTGGAGAAACTATCCAGAAACTACCCGCTAATCACCCGACTAAAATTTGGGCCCTGAAAGAGTTAAAGAAACAAGGGAAAAGCCATTCGCCTGCCCAAGTAAAAGATCTTGATTTGCTTTACCTCCCCTTCGTTCAAGCCTTTTTTCAAAAATGCAAGGCTGCGATTGATCAGGAACTTCCCAATACCCTTTTCCTTGGTTGCCGCACCCATCGTGGTCCAAGTGTGTTGGGTAAAGCTGCACTTGGCTCGGTGGATGTTTTTTCAGTTAATGTCTACGACTCCCGTGTTCGCTCTTGGCAAGTTCCCGAAAATGCGGATGTACCGATTCTGGCAAGTGAGTTTCATTTTGGTGCGGTGGATCGTGGGGTTCCTAGCCCTGGCCTTTCCGGTTCATGGGATCAACGCCAACGGGCTCTTTCTTTTGCTCATTATTTAGCATCTGCGCTTGAAGAACCCCGTTTTGTTGGAATCCACTGGTTTCAATGGATGGATCAATCAGCCGCGGGAAGAAGAGACCGGGAAAATCACCAGTGCGGATTTATTGATGTTGCTGGGAATGCTTACCCAGAGTTTACCCAAGTGGTGTCAAAGGCTACAATGAATATGTATTGGGCCCGATCTCAGAAAAATCCTACGACCGAAAGAATATTGTTCGATCTTCTCCGATAAGATTCATTTCGGAAATTGAGCCCAAAATTCTTCAGGGGTGGTTAAATTCCTGCCACGGTCATCAAAACTCGTACCAATCTCAGTTATTCCGTAAAGACCTCTCGCAATCTTCATCCCCTTTCTTATCTGTTCGGGAGAGAAGACCAAACGGGTCAAATTCATTCCTTCGAGAGGAGAAAGGTCGGAAATTAAAGTTTCTCCAATATGCAAGCGTTGAAGTACTGGTAATTTCCTCACAAAGCTTAAATCCTCAACCAGTGTTCGATGTAAGGTTAAGCTGACCAAGGGTAACCCTGCTAAGCCAGAAACATCTGAAACCGGTGATTCAGACAACCAAAGTTGCCTGAGATTAGATGCACTCAAGGCAGAAACTTCCGTAATCCGGGTATTGACTGCATATAAATTCTCAAGGGGTTGACCTTCCAATCCGTCCAGAGATTCGACTGGCGAATTATTCAGACGAAGTTCAACTAAGCTTGCCTCATTCAGCTCTCTTAGGCTTACAACTCGAGTATTTTCCAGAAAAAGAGTTCGTAGTGGCATCCCTTTTAAATGTCGTAATTCACGCACTGGGTTTCCACTCAAATCCAAGCCCTGGAGTTGAAGACTGCGCAAGGGAGAAATATCGCGCAAACCACAATTGGGAAACTCCGCAGCCACAACCACACCGTTTTCTTCATGCAACTTGCCTTGCCCTCGGTATTCCGGATTGGCCCGGCTCAAAATTTCTTGAATTTGTTGGGTCCCAATAGAGGGCTGATTTCCAGGGTTCGTTTCAGGTTGTACCGGAGAAACCGTATCTTTGGAAAGTGGGGATTCCTCGCTGTTCTCTTTGGACTTCGCTGCCAACTCCTTTTTGTCTTCCATAGAGTGGTTCAAGTCTTTCAAAGTGCTTGAAACATATTCATTTTTTTCGGATGAGGCTGGATCCTGCCCACAACTCCAAAAGACAAGGCTAGTAAAAATGAAACCCAAAGAAGTCAGTAAGTATCTGATCATGGCTGTTTGTACACCTTAGAAGGTTTCTTGTCGAACTCATCCCTGCCCCGAGAAAGCAGTTTACTCATCAACTCGAGCTAGCTAACTTNAATCGATGAATTCTTTGCTCTCCACCACCGACCTTATTATTTTCTTTGGCTCCCTTATTGCTGTCATGGGAATGGGCTTGTGGGTTGGGAGAAAAGAGGACAGTTCGGAAGATTACTTCTTAGCGGGAAGAAGTACTCGCTGGTGGGGTGTGGCCGGCTCCATTTTTGGCTCCAATGTTTCTGCTAATCACATCGTGGGAATGATGGGAGTTGGGTTCGCNGTTGGCTTTGCCCAAAGCCACTTTGAAATTACTGCAATCGCTGGTCTTTTAATGCTTTGCTACTTTTTTCTCCCGGTTTATCGAAAGCTGAATGTTTATACCCTAAGCGATTACTTGAGCAGAAGATACGATGACCGAAGCCGGTTCAGCTACGCCTTGATCATGGTGATTATCATGGTTGTAATCCAAATGGTTCCCGGCTTCTATATTGGTTCTCGCTCGATCAACATCCTCCTCCAAGGAGACACTGGAAGAAAAGCAGTCGCCGAGGCAGTGGCAGCTCCAGATGGAAAACTTTCTGAAATTAAAATCCTTCATGGCGGTGAAGCCTATGGAACCGCACCTAAGGTTCTTATCAATAACAAGGAAGTGGATTTTCTCGAAGCGAGCCTCCTTGACGGTCAGGTTGAAAAAGTGGTTATGAATACTTCGGCGCCAGAGGCTTACCAAGGCCTCCCACTAAGCATCAGTTTTTCGGGGGGAAATTTGGAAAATCCAGCCATTTCACCAGGTGATGTGGATCCTNTTAATTACCAACTGGGTATTCTGATTATGGCACTAATTACTGGGGCCTATGTTATTATNGGTGGCTTGAAAGCAGTCATTATCACCGATGTTATTCAGTCCGTACTTTTGCTTCTAGCCGGGCTTCTGGTTGCCTTTATCACCTTTTCACAACCCGAAATTGGCGGATGGGTCAGCTTGATGGATCGCGACCTGGGTCCAGAGGGCGTGGAACGTTTTCACCTCTACAATGCATCCAACCACCCTGCCCTGCCTTGGACAGGTGTGCTCAGTGGACTGATGGTGCTTCATTTTTACTACTGGGGAACCAACCAGTTCATTGTGCAAAGAGCTCTTTCGGCAACCACCGACAAGGAGGCAAAGATGGGGATCATCGCAGCGGGGTTCTTTAAGTTGCTCATTCCCTTCTTCTCCATTGGTACCGGTATCGCCGCTTTCTATCTTTTCAAGGATCGCAACTTGGAAGTGGCCCAGGATGCGGTGTTTATAAAACTACTCACTGAATTGATTTCACCTCTTGGCTTTGGTTTGGTCGGACTGATTGCCGCAGGTATGATTGGGGCGATTCTTTCCAGCTTGGACTCCATGATGAACTCGGCTGCCACCATCATGACTTTTGATCTCTATAAAAAGTATCTCAATCCAGATGCAGACGATCGAAAACTGATTTCCGTCGGGCGGTTTTGGATCATTGTCTTTATAGTTTTAGCTGGATTCATAACCATTTACACCATGGATCCAAATTCCCAGGATAGCTTCTTTCTTCATGTGGCTAAACACCAGGGTAATCTGATCGCGGGCGTGGTGGTCGCCTTCTTTCTTGGCATGTGTTGGAAACGGGCCACCGCGGCAGGTGGGGTCGCCGCCATCTTGGCGGGTGTCCTTTTTAGCTACTCCATACCTGTTCTTTATGCCAATCTGGCCGAAGGAAACCAAGCCCTGATCGATTTGTTCGGAAACAAACTCAATTTCATGCACGGAGCCTTTGTCTCCGCCCTTCTTAGTGCTCTCGTTCATATCCTGATCAGCCTTCAAACTCAGCCGGACGAGGAGAAAGGCAAGCTCACCTGGATTGGACTGCAAATCTTCAGTGCCAAAGAACTCTCGGTCTTCCTTAAAACCCTACTTTTTTGCCTCGCGATCTATGCGACGCTTGCGACCTTGGTGGTTTCCGAAATAATTCCTCCAGCAATGGCCGCATTCATAGGTGCTATATGGACCTTTTTCTGCTTTTTTCTTTCCGCTTCGCAGAAGGCAAAAAGTGCAGGAATCGCAATTTATCGAGAGGATCGCTTTTGGGCAGGAGGCCTGGCCGGTTGCGCTATTTTCATGCTCTTCTACTTTTTCTAAGCACCCGGGAAAATTTCTTCGGCTAAATCCTCAATCGGGTAGGTCCAAATTTCCGAGAGTGTCGGGTGATACCAGTCCGCCTTGGTCAATTGGAGCACTGTCGCCTTGAGTGAAACTGCGATGGATAAGGCATGAATCAGTTCACCCGCGTCTTTCCCCACACATTCCGCTCCCAGCACCACACCCGTTTTCTTTTCCGCGTGCACTTCAACATAACCATGCTTTGCTTCCATCAGAATNGATTTTCCATGGTCATCGAATGGGTAATCGGCCGAGAGAAACTCAATCCCTCTCTTTTTCAACTCCATAGGTAACAAGCCCACCGTTGCCACCTGTGGGTCGGTAAAAACGACCCCGAGTAAATGATCGTAAGAAAGGGCAGCGGGAGATTTGCCCAAAGCATGGAACGCGGCGGTTTCTCCCTGCCTAATCGCAATATGAACAATCTCATNAGGCCCGGCACAATCTCCCGCAGCATAAATATGGGGAATCGTAGTTTGCTGAAATGAATTTGTTTTGATGTGACCACTTTTCTCGAGTTCTACCCCAAGCATCTTTAAATTCAGTTGATCGGTGACGGGTTTTCTTCCCAAGGCATGAAACAAGAATTTGGTTTCCTGCGACTTTGGGTTTCCCTCATGAAGATAATCAACCCGGATGGATTCCTGATCAATTTGTGTAAGTTCCTTAATGGAGACTCCGGTGTTCACAATTATGCCTTCATCTTCAAGTTTTTTACGGACACAAACGGATGCTTTTTCCGGAAAATCACGTAAAATATATTCACTTCTTTGAAGCAGGGTAACCCGCGATCCAACTCGGCTTAGAAATTGAGCAAGTTCACAGGCAACAATGCCTCCTCCCAACACCACGACCTCCTCGGGGACTTGGGATAATGAGAGAACTTCGTCACTGGTCTTAAAAGTTACCTCATCCAATCCGGGTACAGGAGGCATGCCAATGGTAGAACCGGTCGAAATGATAAACTTTCCGGCTTTCAATAAAGTACCATCTGTAAGTTCAAGGGTTGTCGAATCAAGGAACTTTGCCTTGGACCGGAATAACCTAAACCTTCCATCTTTAAGCTGCTCTCTCCGATAGTCAGCAAATTCTGCAATGATTTCCTTTTTCCTCTGTTGCATCTTTTCCATATCGGAACCTAAATTAGCATGCTCGAAGCCAAAAGTCCGTCCTCGGTTGGCAAGATGTAGAATTTCGGCAGAATAAAGCAATGTTTTCGAAGGCATACACCCCCTCAAAATACAAAGACCGCCGAGTTCNTNNGCATTATCAACCACCGCGACTTTAACNTTTTGTTCATGAGCGGTTCTTGCCGAGGCATAGCCAGCACTTCCACCTCCTATTACNATGAGATCAAAAATATGCTGTTTTTTCATAGTTGTCATTTGGATTCTGGCTTATTCAAANAATGATCAGTTTTAATTTTCAAAGTAGAGAAAGAAGAAAATGAGAAAGTAAAAGATTACTTTCTTGGATACAATTGAGGTGCAAGACATTATTTTTGAATAACGAATTTATTTGATTAAGTTATTATTTTAGGAATGATGTAATATCCCCACATAATGATCAGACAACAAGAATACAAGGAAGGCGACGAAGTTTTGCCGAGCGGAGAACTAGGAAAAGGATTTTGCATCCTTGAGAGTGGAACTCTTCAAGTAATTCGCGATAACAAAGTCTTGAGTGAAATCGACATTGTCGGTTCTATCTTTGGAGAACTAAGTGAAATTCTTGGGATGAAGAGGGACGCTACCATACGAGCAAAGACTCCGGCAACCGTACGACATGTGGAAGAAAGCATTTCAGAGATCGTTACTAAAAACCCTAAAGTTGCGATCAAACTGATACGAACCTTAGGAAGAAGGCTGTATCGGATGAATCAAATTGCAACCCGTGGAGATAACGAAAATAATATTTTCAAGAAGGCTACAGCTACNGCGGAAGATGATGATAGCAATGACCGCATCAAAATCCTGGTTGTGGACGACAAGCCAGCAATTGCGAAACAGTTGGGTGANATGTTTGCCAAAAGTGAGTGGCTCGTAGAAGCAGCTACAGACGAGATTTCTGCCCTCAAGCTTTGTGAATATAGTGGATATTCCGCCATTTTAATCAGCATGGCTCTTCCCGGAGACACTGCAGTAGATCTACGTCGCAAGTTAAAAACTAATCATAATGTGCTAAACACTCCAGTAATTGGCATGATTGTAATGGGAGATGAAAATGCCCAGAAGAAAGCATTGAACTCTGGTTTTGCGGATTGCATCAGTAAACCTTTCGATCAAAACAAGACCGAAGCTTTGATGTACAAGATCATGGACTTGGATTCATCCGCCCGCTACTTTAAGTTCATTGAGGATCATCTCTTTTTTAAACTCCCACCGGAGTTGTCCAATTTTGTCATTAACGACATTAAGGAGAATATGGATACTCGAATTAAAAATACCATTAATGAAGGGATCCTTAAGCTTATCATTGATGTCTCAGANTTGGAAGATGTCGGTGAGGAAGCAATTGAAGTCGTAGGTGAATTCGCAGAAAAAATTGAGGACATGAAACTTCCCATGAGAGGTGCGATCGTAGCCACAGGTGAAGATGCAGAAATGTGGAATAATCTTGATGGTTGCGAGGAATGGAGTATCTGTGAGNATTTCGAAGAAGCCAAAGAAAACTTATCTCGACCTCCAGAAGAAGACGACGAGGATTAAGGTAGTTCTTTAATCTTCCGTTTTTTTTCTCATTAATTTCATGGATGAGGCAAATAAAGCCCGTAATTGTTTCATTTCGTTACACAATTCCTTAAGCGAAATCATGCTCGCTGAGGATGTTGAAATTTTGATTAAAGAAGACAAGTGGGAAAGGGAAGAAGGCGGAGGGGGAAAAACATGGGCGGTTTCGAATGGGAAATGGATGGAAAAAGGTGGAATCAATTTTTCAGATGTACATGGTAATGAGCTTCCGAAATCGGCAACTCAAAACCGTCCCGAGTTAGTCGGTTCAAAATTTCGTGCTATGGGGGTATCAGTGGTCTTTCACCCCCANTCNCCTCACATACCCACCGCTCATGCAAATGTNAGGTACTTTGAGGCAAACACGCCAAATGGGGAAAAAGTCTGGTGGTTTGGNGGTGGGTTTGATCTCACCCCNTATTACCCCGTTCATGAGGATGTTTTATTTTGGCATCAGTGTGCTCAAAAAGCATGTGATCCTTTTGGGCANGATTTATATCCCAAATTCAAAAAATGGTGTGATCAGTATTTCTTTCTGCCACACCGANAAGAAACGAGAGGAGTGGGAGGAATTTTTTTTGATGACTTTTCAAGGGGCGGATTTGATTCATCCCTGGAGTTTGTAAAAACGGTTGGGGAAACTTTTGGTGAAGCCTATTTTGCTATTGCAAAAAAAAGGAAGCATTTGACTTATTCCAAGGATCAAAAGGCATTCCAGCAATACAGACGGGCCAGGTATGTTGAGTTCAATCTTGTCTACGACCGAGGCACTCATTTTGGATTGCAATCCAAAGGGAGAACCGAATCAATCTTGATGTCTATGCCTCCGACTGCAGATTGGGTATATGAATGGGTTCCCCCAAAAGGTTCGCCCGAAGAGAATCTTTATCTGAATTACCTTAAACCTCGTGATTGGTTAAATGAAAAATGATTAAATCAAAATCGGGCAGAGAAAGGTTTCAACTTGCTTTGAAAGGAGAAAATTCGGGTCGCCCTCCCCTATGGGTCATGAGACAAGCTGGAAGGTATCTACCCGAGTACCGATCTCTAAAAGAAAAGTATGACTTTCTTACCATGGTTAAAACTCCCGACCTGGCGGTTGAAGTCACCCTCCAACCTCTAGCTCGATTTGATCTAGATGCTGCAATTTTATTTAGCGATATTCTGGTGATTCCAGAAGCTATGGGTCAACCCTATCATTTTCGTGAAAAAGGCGGTATTGAAATGCAGTTCGCATTGAAATCTCTCAGGGATATAGAACGACTCATGGTAACGGATGCACCAACCAGGCTGGTCTATGTGGAAAATGCTCTTGAAATTCTAAAGGCCAAGCTAGAGAGCAAAAAAGCTCTTTTGGGCTTTTGTGGGTCTCCCTGGACCCTTGCATGCTACATGGTAGACGGAGGTTCCTCTGATGGGTTCCCTCAATCGGTTGCGTTTGCAAAAGAGCAACCTGAGCTTTTCGGGAAATTAATGGAAAAAATCACNTCCGTATTGATAGCTTATATCAAAATGCAATTTGAGGCAGGGGTGGATGCCTTACAAATTTTTGACAGCTGGCACTCTCTGTGTCCTCAAGAAAAAGCATGGGAATGGTCTTTAAAGTGGATCAAGACGATTGTAAACCAAGTGCCACAAGAATTATCCATCATCCTTTATGCAAAAACTCCCGAGGATCGTTTTAAGCTCCTAGCCAGTACCGGCGTGGATGGATTGAGCATTGACCAACGCCATGATTTGGCGAAAGCAAGAACAACCCTGCCAGCCCCACTCACTTTACAGGGAAACTTAGCTCCAGAACTCTTGGAAACCACTCCTGAAAAAGTAGTAAATGAAACATCTGCGCTGCTTGATAAAATGAAGGGTGATAAAGGACACATCCTAAATCTAGGCCATGGAATCCGTCCAATGGCAAAAATTGAGTGTATGGAGGCATTGGTCTCGACCAACTTGGCCTACACCCCGGGCTAGTCCTGGATCGAAACTGGAAATGCCGGTTTCAATCTCTCTTTAGAGGGAAAACAAATACCGGCAACAGCCTCCTGGAAATCTTCAAAACCTTCTACTATTTCAATTTCCATACGCACATAAAATAACGGAAGGATGGGCTTATACGAGACCGGGATTCGAACCGCATCCTTCTCCGTAGTCACCATAATATCAGCCCCACTATTTTTAGCTTGTTGAAACATGCGGTCCAACTCTTCAGCCTCATACCTGTGATGGTCGAGAAACCTTCTGCGGAAGCGAAGTTCTCCTGACATCCGGTCGATGATTTGCTCAAAACCACGGGGAGAGGCAATTCCGCAAAATACTCCCACGAAAGATTCATACAAAAAACTGAGTCCTTTTTCGATTTCTCCATTTACTTCACGAAAAAACTTTGGCTTGTGAACACATCGAATAATTTCAGCTTGGTCGTTATATTTCCGGATGGTTTCCAATAGATTTAAATCCGGGTCANTTTCGGACTTGGTGAGGAAAACATAAGATGCACGTTTTAGATGACTNACCGGTTCACGCAGTATCCCCCTGGGAAGTAAAGANTGATTCCCAAATGGATTGGTTTGATCTACCAGCAAGAGATTCATTCTTCCACGAATGGATAGGTATTGAAATCCATCATCTAAAATCAAGGCATCCGCTTTAAATCGATCGATTGCAAAACGGCCGGATTTCACCCGATCGCGTCCCGTAATTACCACAACACCNGGTAANTTCTTGGCCAACATAAAAGGTTCATCACCCGCTTCTTCNGAATTCATCAGAACCTCTACACCATTACTGACCACTTTGGGTTTTTGGATGCGAGATTTAAAAAACAAATTCCTGAAATTNCGNTCNTCGATATCTTGCTTNCTNTTNTAACCACGACTAAGAATNGCAACTTTAAGACCACGACCAACGAGTTCCTTCGCAAACCTCTCCACAACCGGNGTTTTNCCNGTTCCCCCCACNGTTAAATTCCCCACCACAAGAACGAAGCAGTCAAGGGGTTTATCCTTCAGAATTAATCTNTTGCNGTANAAAAAAACTCGGGTTCGGACNATCACCGAAAAAAGATANGAAAANGGAGAAAGAAACAACCCGAATAAACGNGCTGAAATCGATAAATCACGATCATAAATCACTCCCTCGACGAAGCCTTCGAAGTTTTGATATAATTTTTTGGTCCAAGTTTGATTTTCGGATGACATCGATCTGTAATTCCTATGGAAATAGCGACTTCTTTCAACCCGAATCAGCGATTAGCCTCTTTGATCGATTGACTTTACCAACAAGAAAGCTTTGATGTCTATTTTCCCATAAATCTTTGATGCAAGTTACTTTATTAAAATCAAAACTCCATAGAGCCAGCGTCACCGCAGTATCTCCGGATTATTCCGGAAGCCTATCCATTGATAGAGATTTAATGGAAGCGGCTGGCTTTCTACATCATGAAAAAATTCTCGTTGGTAATATTACCAACGGAGAAAGATTCGAGACTTATTGCATACCTGCACCTAGTGGATCCGGAGAGATCGCCTTAAACGGTGCTGCTGCTCATAAGGGGAAACCAGGAGACTTGGTGGTGATTCTTTCCTTCGTATCTTTGGATCCGGAAGAGGCAGCAGTTTGGGAACCTCGCCTTATTTTGGTAGGTAATAAGAATCTTTCTCACGAATTAATCCCTCTTTCTCCAACTCAATAATATGATTGATTATAAACTGCATATCCCTGGACCGGTAAATGTTTCAAGTGGTGCTTACCAAGCTCTCACAACTCCTGTAATGGGACATAGAAGTCCTGACTTTGTAGATCTCTACAACAAATGCCAGCCCCTACTTCAAAAGCTTTTCCAGACTGAAGACCCGGTTTTCCTATCCACTTCAAGTGCTTGGGGTGTAATGGAGGGAGCCGTCCGCAACCTAACCCAAAAGAAAACCTTGTGTTGTACTTGTGGTGCTTTCTCAGACAAATGGATAGATGTAGTCCAAAGGTGTGATAAAGAAGTGGATGCCCTCAGTGTTGAATGGGGTAAACACATTGACCCTATCGCACTGGATGAAAAACTCTCTTCGGGGGAGTATGACCTTGTTACCCTTGTGCACAATGAAACTTCCTGTGGAATGATGAATCCACTCGAAGACATTATGAAAGTTTTGGCAAAATATCCAGATGTTTTATCTGTGGTTGATACTGTCAGTTCTTTCTCTGTTGTTTCCATTCAAAAAGATTTACTTGGAATTGATGTCCTTCTGACTGGATCCCAAAAAGCTTTAGCTTTACCTCCCGGACTTGCACTTCTTTCAGTATCGGAGCGAGCTTTCGAGAGAGCGAAGACAATCAAAGGAAGGGGTTACTACTTTGACTTCTTAGAGTTCTTAAAAAACCATGAAAAAGGAATGACTCCAAGTACTCCAGTTATCCCCCTTATCCATGGACTTCTATATACTCTGGAGAGTATTTTCGAAGAAGGAATCGAAAACCGATTCCAAAGGCATGAGCAATTAAACAATCAAGTGCATCAATGGATTGATTCCAAGGGCTTTGAATTATTGCCAGAAAAGAAATTCGCATCCAAATCGCTCAGTTGNGTCAAAAACAATCTGGAAATGGATGTCGCTGGATTTGTCAAGGCTCTCAGGGAAGAGAAAAAATTAGCNATCGATGGAGGATACGGTAAAATTAANGGAAAAACATTCAGGATTTCCAACATGGGCAACGAGGACAACCAGTCGATCGACTATCTCCTTAGTCAGATGGATGATATAATTCATCGTTTTCTTCCCTCTTAACTATTGATCTAATTTAATCATAATGAAAAAACTCGTTCTCGCTGAAAAACCGAGCGTTGCCAGAGATCTTGCCAGAGTTCTTGGTAATGTGCCTAAAAAAGAGGATTTCTTCGAGAATGAGGAATGGGTCATTGATTGTGCAGTTGGTCACCTAGTGGAGTTGTTCATGCCTGACGACTTTGATAAGAAGCTCAAGGCTTGGAAACTTCCCAATTTACCAATNATACCTCCTGAATTTAAGTTAAAGCCAATAGCAAGCAACAAGAAGAAGTTTCAGCAACTCAAAAAACAATTAAAAAGAAAAGANATTGATTTGGTTATCAATGCCTGTGACGCCGGTAGAGAAGGCGAACTCATCTTCACCTATGTCTATGAACTGNCTGGCTGTAAGCATCAGGTTAAACGCCTATGGATGCTTTCTATGACCGATCAATCCATCAAGGAAGCGTTTGCCAATCTCAGGGATGGTGAAGAACTCAAACCTTTACAGGATGCGGCAAGATGCAGGTCGGAATCGGACTGGCTCGTTGGAATAAATGGAACACGGGCCGTTACCATAAAAAGAAGTAGAGGACGATCTCGCCAAGTTTCCACTGTTGGTCGGGTTCAAACCCCTACCCTTTCACTTGTTATTTCAAGAGAACATGAAATTCGTGCCTTTGTCGCCAAAACTTTCCACAAAATTATTGCCGATTTNCAAATCNATGAAGGAACTTACNCAGGTGTTTATCAAAGGTCGGATTTTAAAAAGAATCAAAATGATAAACATGACAAAATAGACCGCATATGGAATGCGGATGAAGCCAGCTCCATTCTAAGNAGTGTTCAGTCTTCGGAACTTGCNCAAGTAAGTGAGACCAAAAAGCGTTCCCCACAAGCAGCGAANAAGCTGTATGACCTCACCTCCTTGCAAAGAGAAGCAAACCGCTTGCATCATCTCCCTGCAAGCAGAACTCTGCAATTGGCTCAATCCCTCTATGAGAGGCATAAGGCGATCACTTATCCAAGAACGGACTCCAAGGCATTACCNGAAGATTATGGGCCCACCTGTAGCGAGTTACTCGGGGTTATACCAGGATCTCTTGCCATGCATGCGCAAAAAGTTTTGGACAATGGATGGGTTGATCCCAAAAANAAAAAGATTTTCAATAACAAACAAATCAGTGATCACTTTGCGATCATTCCGACCAACACCCCTCCNTCCAATTTGGATGCAAATGAGGCTAAAATATACCAGCTCATTACCAAAAGGTTNATTGCGGTGTTTTACCCACCCGCCCAGTGGGATATCACTACCCGTACAAGCTTGGTTGGAGAGCACTCATTTAAGACGGAAGGTAAAGTNTTGGTAGAACCATCGTGGTTGGCAATCTATGGAAAAGATAATCAACCCAGTGACACCCTCCCTGCTTTAGTTGCAGACGATGAGGATAGGGCAAAACTTTTATCCTCTGAAATTGTTAGCGATCAAACCAAACCTCCCCCCCGTTATTCTGAAGCAACTCTACTATCTGCCATGGAAAGTGCCGGGAAACTGGTAGAGGATGATGAGCTTGCCGAAGCAATGAAAGAAAAAGGCTTAGGAACGCCTGCAACCCGAGCTGCGACCATCGAGCACTTGATTAAAGAGAAATATGTCAGGAGAGAAGGGACTCAACTTCATCCTTCGATAAAAGCTGAAGACTTGTTCCAGTTCCTTCACGCAGCTGATACCAATGTACTAACTAGCCCAGCCTTAACCGGAGAATGGGAGCACAAGCTTCGTAAAATTGAAAANAATGAGATGACCCGAGAGGAGTTCATGGACGAAATCTCAACGCTTACCAAGGAATTCGTTTCCAAAACTACTGGTTTTACTGAAACTGCTGATAGCTTTAAANATACCATCCTNAAATCTCCAGTNGATGATCAACCCNTATACGAGAGTCTCAATTTCTTCCAAGATAGGGAAGGAGAATTTAAAATTTCCAAAAGTATTGCCGGTAGAAGACTTGAAATTGATGAAGTCAGCCACCTTCTAAAGGAAAAAAGGATTGGTCCACTCGATGATTTCATCTCCAAGGCAGGAAAGCGCTTTTCCGCCATGCTTAAACTTGANGACGATTTTAAAGTTANTTTCTTATTTGAAAATTCAGATGATCAAGGTTCTGAAGAGATAGAANTATTGAAAGACGCCCCGGTGGTCGCNCAGTGNCCAATTTGCGACAGTGAAATTAAGCAAACNGGCNTTTCCTATGTTTGNCTTAAAAATAAAAAAGTATCGGATGGNGACTGTAGNTTTCGNNTTACCCGNAAGCTNTTGGATAAAGAAATACCNNTGGAAGANTTCCAAAAACTGGTCAGTGAAAAGAAAACTGGTCTCATNAAAGGTTTCGTATCCAGACGGACAAAAAGACCTTTTGACGCCAACTTAATTTTGAAAGAGAATGGAGGAATTGGATTTGAATTCCCTCCCAGAAAGAAAAAAACTGCTTAGTAAAATAATGCCAACCTATCTTTACGAGGTCCTTAACGGATCTGAGCCTGCTGAAACCTTCGAGATTGACCAAGATTTTAGTGATTCCCCTTTGACTTCACACCCGATCACTAAAGAACCTGTCCGGAAAATTCTTTCCCCTTCTTCGATTTCCTTNAAACATACAGATTCTTCGGAGAAAAGAGTTCTCTCGGATGAAAACCTTTCAAAACATGGTTTTAACAAGTATGAAAAGTCTGACGCCAATGGTAGGTTCCATCGAACTGCTGGCAAAGAGGGACCGCGAACCATCGGTTAACCAGTATTTTACTAGTAGGTAATGACTTCATCGAAGAACAAGTTCAAAAAACCGAAGTGGTTGCGGGCAAAACTTCCATCCGGTCCGGCTTACACTGAGGTTCGGGATATCGTTGACCAAAACCAACTCCATACGGTTTGTCAAAGTGCTCAGTGCCCTAATATGGGAGAGTGTTGGTCTAGGGGAACCGCAACCTTAATGATTCTTGGAAATGTTTGCACTCGGGCCTGTACCTTCTGTGCGGTGCAAACAGGAAAACCAACCGAGCTTGATCTTGCCGAACCTCCTCGCGTAGCCGATGCAGTCGCCAAGATGAATTTAAAGCACTGTGTTCTTACCTCGGTGGCAAGGGATGACCTTCCAGATGGTGGTGCCAAGGTTTGGGCTGCTACAATTCGAGCAGTCAGGTATCGTAATCCTAATACTGCCATAGAAGTTTTAGTTCCTGATTTTCAAGGTGACTTTGACAAACTTGACATCGTTCTTGATGCAAAACCTGATATTTTCAACCACAACCTAGAGACCGTTGAACGCCTGCAGCGACCGATCCGTAGAACGGCGAGCTATCAGAGGAGCTTGGATGTACTGGCTCACTCCAAAAAGCGTGGGTTTCGGATCAAATCAGGAATTATGCTAGGCTTGGGAGAAGAGGAAGATGAAATTCTTTTAGCTATCCGGGATTTATCTAGAGTTGGTCTTGATATTCTCACATTAGGACAATACCTCCAGCCAAGTTCCGAATATGCACCCATTGATAGATGGGCAACGCCCGAAGAGTTTGCAAACTGGAAGCAGGAAGCTCATAAACTGGGCATCGAGATTGTTGAATCTGGTCCCTTAGTGCGTTCGTCTTACCATGCTGAAGAGCAATCCGCCCAATTTGCTAAAGACTTAAAGGTTTCAGCATAAGTAAGGATTTTTACTTCTTTGCCTGCTTCACTTTCCCGATACGATAAAGGGCAGTTTCAGTCCTTAGTACTAATGTATTTTCATATGCCATCCCACTGGCTAGGGTTCTTTCCTGCAAGCTGTTCGTAGCCCGTAACACAAAGCTTGGTTTTGCTTGAAAAACATAAGTGGTTCCCTCTTCGTCGGTAAGATAAATCATACCAGCCGCATGCATTAAAGAAGCCGAGGTACTTCCTGCTATCCGTTCCATCCATTTTACTTCTCCAGTCAAAGCATCTAGACAGCTTACGACACCGGCATCTGAAACCATAAACAATAAGCCATTTACAATCACTGGAGAACTATTTCGAGGAACCGCTTTTCCTGTACTCCATCGAACTTTCTTTTTGGTTACATCACCTATTCCATCTGCCTCAATAGCATAAAGAGTAGGATGATCATATCCGCTGCTCACAAAAACCAAACCTTTGTAGTAAATCGGTCTTGGAACTACTGAATAACCTCCTCGATAATTTGATTTCCAAATTTCTCGGCCATTTAAGTCATAAGAAAAACACCAGTCACTGGCTGGGCTAATGATTTGGAAAGAATTCCCAGCGGGAATCACCAATGGCGTACAAAAGGAAAAATTTTTTTTAGCTTTGCTGGTTCTCCTCGCTCTCCAAATAATGGAGCCATCATCTTTGTTTAATGCGTATAAACAAGGATTTTCCGCTCCATCCGCGCTAAATAATAATAGTTTACCATAAGTAATAAGTGAAGAACCGCTTCCATGCACAGGGCTATAATTGAAGGTTTTCTTCCATACTACTTGTCCATTCTTTTCCATACAGGCAGTCCCGAGGTTTCCAAAATGGAAATAGATTCGATTACCGTCGTAGAAAGGAGTTGGACTCGCATAGCTGTTTTTCCGGTGGATTCTGGGGAGATCATTATGTTCAAACAAAATAGATCTCCAATTTTGCTTTCCGTTCTTTGGGTCGATAGAGATTGCCTCCAGAAAAAGTTGATTGCCCGATACATCCGCTCTGGCGTTCGACACTATAATTTCGCTTCCAGTAGAGATAGGGGAAGACCATGCCTTTCCCTCCAATTTGGTTCGCCATAAAAGATTACTACCATCTAAATCCCACACCAAAGGAAGTTCGGAGCTGGCATGCCCTTGACCAGTAGCTCCACGAAACTGATTCCAATCTAATTTTCCTTGGAGGAAAATAGGATAAGAATAAGCCAATAGAATCAAGAGAATGTATTTCACGGTGTTATTCTATTAGGAAATTCTTTGGTTTAAAGTATTAAAACAGAATCGAAAAAGAATTGAAGGTTTTGCCAATAAGAAGGGCGTGCTAATGCACGCCCTTCAAATTTGAAAGTAAGTTAAAAAAGAAACTTACATCATCCCGTGATCATGATCATGTCCACCAGGGGCAGGCTTCTCATCTTCAGGAATATCGGTAATCATGCAGTCTGTTGTCAAAAGAAGACCAGCAACAGAACCAGCATTTTGTAATGCGGTTCGAGTCACCTTCGTAGGATCAACTACTCCAGCTTTGATCAAATCTTCATGAGTGTCAGTTGCGACGTTGTACCCCATCGTGCTTTTTGATTTAAGTACTTGCTGCACAACGAGAGAACCTTCGACACCAGCGTTGTCGCAAAGCTTTCTGAGNGGAGACTCAATTGCACGACGAACGATCGNAGCACCGATGGCTTCATCCCCTTCCAAAGAAGTGGCNGCNTTNTCTANTGCATTCGCTGCCCNNAGNAAGGCNACACCNCCACCNGGAANAATACCTTCTTCTACNGCGGCACGGGTGGCATGAAGAGCATCTTCTACACGAGCTTTCTTTTCTTTCATTTCCGGCTCAGTCGCTGCACCAACATTGATAACAGCAACACCACCAGCGAGTTTAGCTAGGCGCTCTTGAAGCTTTTCACGATCGTAATCGGAAGTGGTTTCTTGGATCTGACGGCGAATTTGTTTAACCCGTCCTTGAATTTCAGATGCTTTACCAGAACCTTCAACAATAACGGTATTTTCTTTATCCACGGAAATGCGCTTGGCTTGACCAAGATCAGCAAGTTGGACATTTTCTAACTTGATACCAAGATCCTCAGTCAAGCAGCGACCACCCGTTAAGATTGCAATATCACGAAGCATTTCCTTACGACGATCACCAAAACCTGGTGCTTTGACTGCACAAGCATTAAGAGTACCGCGTAATTTATTTACTACTAACGCTGCAAGAGCTTCGCCCTCAACATCTTCAGCAATAATAAGAAGGGGCTTCCCTTGTTTTGAAACAATTTGAAGGAGAGGCAATAGGTCATTTAAGGCAGTAATTTTCTTCTCATGAATGAGAACGAAACAATCGTCTAGTACTGACTCCATGGTGTCATTATTGGTGCAGAAATAAGGACTCAAATATCCCTTATCGAATTGCATACCTTCAACGACATCAAGTGTCGTTTCAATACTTTTTGCTTCTTCCACAGTGATCGTACCATCTTTTCCGACTTTATCCATCGCGTCAGCGATGATTTCGCCGATCTCATCATCCCAGTTAGCTGAAACAGTTGCGACTTGGCGAACTTCTTCACGGTCGGAAACCTTTTTGCTGTCGCGAAGTAGCTTGGTCACTCCAGCTTCCACCGCTTTATCAATTCCTCGCTTAAGATAAACAGGGTTCGCACCTGCTGCTACATTTTTCAAACCTTCTCGGTAAACACTTGCAGCAAGAACCGTTGCAGTTGTGGTACCATCACCTGCGAGATCGGAAGTCTTTGAAGCAACTTCACGAACCATTTGCGCACCCATATTTTCATAGGGATCTTGGAGATCGATTTCTTTTGCAACGGTTACCCCGTCCTTGGTCACGGTTGGAGAACCGAATTTCTTGTCAATTAAAACATTTCTTCCCTTTGGTCCTAAGGTTACACTCACCGCATCTGCGAGAGTCGTTACGCCTTTAAGAACTTTTTTCCGGGCTGCTTCGTCGAATAATATTTGCTTAGCCATTTTAGTATTTTATTTTTTGATTAATTGGATTACAGCGAATGTGCCTTACCCGATAACGCCGAGGATATCATCTTCACGAACGAGTTGGTATTCAACATCGTTGACCTTGACTTCGGTACCACCGTATTTGCTGATTAGGACCTTATCTCCTTTTTTGACTAGAAAGGGGATGGCTTTGCCATCTTCATCTTTCTTACCAGTTCCAAGAGCTACGATTTCAGCTTCTTGTGGCTTTTCCTTTGCTGAGTCGGGTATAATGATCCCGCCCTTGACTTGCTCGTCTTCGTCGACTTGCTTGACCAAGACGCGATCTCCCAACGGAGTGATTTTTGGTTTGCTCATATTCCTTTATTTTTGGGTTAATTTAGATTAATAATCTGTTTGAGTAAATGGTGCGGGTAGTCCAATGTTGGTTTTTATTTTTCGCTTTTCTCGTTTTCGTCATCAACTACTTCAAAGTCAGCATCAACAATGTCATCGTCTTTCTTGGATTCCGGTTCTTCAGAAGACCCAGATTCTTCTTCAACTGGGCCATCCTCACTTGCAGCAGGATTCGCATATTTCATAGCTTCTTTTCCAAGTTCTTCAAAATTCTTTTGCATCTTGTCTTTTGCTTCATTGAGCTCGGATAATGTACTTGCTTGGTTTTCCAGTACTTTTTTGACCTCAACCAGAAGTTCGTTAATTTTATCCTTCAGTTCTGCGGGTGCTTGATCGTTAAGATCAGAAAGTTGCTTCTCAGATTGATAAACCATGGANTCAAGNTCATTNCGGGCGAGAATGACTTCTTTCTTTTCTTTGTCNTGTTCAGCAAATTTTTCAGCCTCTTGTTTGAGTCTTTCAACTTCCGCTTCATCCATGCTTGAAGATCCTGAAATAGTGATTTTCTGATCTTTGCCAGTGCCTTGATCTTTCGCAGAAACATTTAAAATACCATTCGCATCGATATCAAAAGTGACATCAATCTGAGGAGTACCCCGAGGTGCAGGAGCAATCCCGTCTAGCTTAAAAGTCCCTAAAGTTTTGTTATCTTGCGACATGGATCGTTCACCTTGCAACACAACAATATCAACCGCTGGTTGACTGTCAGCTGCAGTGGAGAAAACTTGTGATTTCTTGGTTGGAATGGTGGTGTTTCTTTCAATCATTGGAGTGGAGACACCACCAGCTGTTTCGATACCCAAAGTAAGAGGGGTAACATCAAGCAAAAGAACATCGTTCACATCACCTTGAAGAACTGCACCTTGAACCGCCGCACCTATAGCAACCACTTCATCGGGATTAACTCCTTGGTTCGGATCCTTACCTCCCAGTTCTTTGGCAAGTTCAACAATTCTGGGGCTTCGAGTCATGCCTCCAACGAGGACCAGATTACCAACACTACCCAAATCCAACCCAGCATCTTTCAGGCAAGATTCAAAAGGNGCTTTGGTTCGGGAATACAAGTCGTCGCAAATTTGCTCAAGTTTTGACCTTGAGAGGTTAATATTTAGGTGCTTTGGACCAGATGCATCTGCGGTTATGAAAGGTAGGTTTATGTCTGTGGATTGGGAAGAGGATAGAGCCATTTTCGCCTTTTCCGCTTCTTCCTTTAGCCTTTGCATGGCCATTGGGTCACCAGATAAATCAATACCTTGGTCGTTCTTGAATTCCTCAATCAACCAAAGAATAATTTGTTCATCCCAATTATCCCCTCCCAACTGGGTATCACCGTTGGTAGCTTTTACTTCGAAAACACCTTCTGCAATCTCCAAAACACTGATATCGAATGTACCACCGCCTAAATCATAAACTGCAATAGTTTCTTCACCCTTTTTGTCTAGCCCATAGGCAAGGGAAGCTGCCGTTGGTTCATTGATGATTCGCTCAACTTCAAGACCGGCGATGAGTCCTGCATCTTTGGTTGCTTTTCGTTGGTCATCATTAAAATAAGCAGGAACAGTAATCACAGCTTTGGTCACAGGTTCACCCAAGTAAGCTTCGGCATCCGATTTCAACTTACCTAAAACCATGGATGCAATTTGTTCAGGCATAAATGTTTCGGTCTTACCATCAATCTCACATTCAATGACCGCGGCACCATTTTTTCCTTCGACAACCTTGAAAGGTAAAGTTGATACATCATCCTTTATTTCGGAAAATTTCCTACCAATAAGCCTTTTGGCCGAGAAGATAGTATTTTCCGGATTTGTTACCGCTTGACGCTTTGCGGACTGACCTACCAAACGTTCTCCATTTTTGCTGAAAGCTACAATAGAAGGTGTGGTCCGATTTCCTTCGGAATTAGGTATAACCTTAGGTTCTCCGCCCTCCATTACTGCCATGCACGAATTACTTGTGCCAAGATCAATTCCAATTATTTTGCTCACGCACTAATTTGTGCAACATTCATACCGTAAACCNCTGATTTACTTAAAATCCTAATAGCCAGAGACTTAAATAAAAATAAAGAAACGGATAAATTTTATAAACTAGTAAAATCGAGACATGCTTAAGACATTATGTCTCAGTGTTCGGGCCAGTTGACTCAGGAGATGAGTTCCTGTTTTGATCATCCTCCTCCAACTCATCTAAGATTTCCATGACCCGGTTACCGCGTTCGATACCAAAATCTTGAACAAATTGTAGATGCGGAGAATATTTGAGAATTACATACCTGCTAACTTCTTTACGAATTTCTCCAGCATGACGGTTGAAGAATTTTTGGGCCAACCTTGCCTGAAGATCGTCCCCAATTACGGAATATGCAACCGTTGCATTCCTAAGGTCTGGTGAAACATCAACGGAAGTTATGGTCCAACGAACGGTTTCCGAACGATATTTCCTGCTAAGATAACTCGCTATTTCTCGTTTTACTAGTTCGTTAACTCGTGCAAGCCGCAGGCTCATTGTAATTACAGAACAGGAGCTATTTTCTCAGTTTCAAAGGTTTCAATGAAATCACCTTCTTCATACTTATCAAAAGCGTCGAGCCTAATTCCACATTCAAAACCTGCCTTAACCTCAGTTGCATCATCCTTAAAGCGTTTGAGTGTCTCCACCTTCCCTTCAGCAATAACTTTTCCACCTCGCATTAATCGAGCTACCTTATTTCGACCAATCGAACCTTCCATAACCATCGAACCAGCAACAACTCTACCTTTACTGACCCGAAAAATTTGGCGAACTTCTGCCCTACCGGTCTTTTTCTCGACCAATTCAGGTTCTAATAAATTAGCCATGTTTTCCTTCACCAAATCGATAATCTCATAAATGATATTATTNTGATAAATATGAATACCCATGTGCTTNGCTTCTCCCATAACTCCATTTTCGAGCTTCACATTGAAGCCCAAAATNTCTGCGGAGGAAGTACTCGCCATTTTAATNTCATTTTTAGTAATTTGACCAACCTCAGATTGNAAGACNTCTANNATTACTTTATCGCTCTTGATCATNTCTAANGATCCTTCCAGNGCTTCGAGCGACCCGCGTACATCAGCCTTCAANATAACTTGGTAGGTGGTCGCTTTACTTTTAGAAATGGCTGCAAAAAGAGCATCGACCCCAGAAGTTCCTTCGGATTCTANGGATTCNTCCGNACNNGATTTGGGNATTGATATTTTACTTTCGTTATCAAATTCTTCTGCTTCCCNTCGAGCTTCCCTTTCATTCTTAAATTTTTTGTATGGTGCTCCGGCTTCCGGGACTCCAGACCANCCNANGATATTAACTGGGGTCGAAGGTGGTGCNCTCTTTACCTGATTTCCTTGGTCATCAATCATGGCCTTGACTTTACAATGGACGGAACCTGATTGNATGGAATCCCCNACTTTCAGNGTTCCCTTTTGAACAATTACGGTTGCAGTGGGACCCCGNCCNACTTCCTGCCTCGCCTCCACAATGACACCTTCAGAATTGGCATCTGGATTTGCTTTNAATTCCATTAATTCAGCTTGCAGAAGAATCATCTCCAATAATTCATCCACTTTGTCGCCATTCAATGCTGAAATAGGAACGGTAACCACATCNCCACCCCAATCCTCAGGCGGAATGGANCGCTCCTGCATTTGGGTCTTCACTTTCTCAGGGTCGGCACCCTTTACATCTGTTTTGTTGATCGCAACAATTAAGGTACCTTGCGATCTTTGGGCAAACTTCAANGCCTCATCAGTCTGGGGCATAAATCCATCATCGGCAGCNACCACAAGAACAGCAACATCGGTCAAGTTCGCNCCCCGTTCACGAATTTTTGAAAAAGCTGCATGACCGGGAGTGTCGAGNAAGGTGATTTTNTGGTCTTTGTGGGANACTTGATATGCACCCACATGCTGGGTAATNCCNCCTGCTTCTCCAGAGACAACATTAGCCTTGCGAATCGTATCNAAAAGGGTTGTTTTCCCATGATCTACATGGCCTAAAATACATACTACAGGAGCACGGGGNNGTAAGTATTTCTCATCGTTTTCATCCACAANGANTTTCTTTTTNTCAGCTGTTTCTGCTTTTTCNCCACGATGTTTTATTTCTANTTCAAAGCCTTTAACTTTAGCGACCCTTCGAGCCACNTCTTCTTCAATGGCTTGATTCATCGAGGCGAAAATTCCCATTTCCATGAGTTCGGAAATTAACTGAAANGGTTTAAGTCCAATNAAACCTGCAAAATCCCGAACTACGATGGGAGGTTTTACAATAATTAAATTACCTTCAACTACCCCACTCTCTTCATCTGCAGGATCATCCTTCTGGGATGAAACTGGCGGGGATGGGACTGCTGCCTTACCGGCGGNNGTAGGGGGTGCTGGNGCAGATGCACGATTNCTGGGGGNGGGAGGNGGTGGTGCCATAACCGTTGATNGGGAAATACTGGAGCCNTCCTTTTTCTCTGCGGATGGACCNGTTACTTCAGCTGAATCAGTTCCCTTTTCAANCTCACTATCCTCAGCCTTGTTTTGGGCATTTTCAGCTTCCTCCTTCTCTCTCTTTTCACGATCAAGATCTGCCTTGGATTTTACTATTGGGGCCTTTGACTTGGGTTTAACCTCCTCCGATGGAGCAGAGTCAACTTTCCCGGATGTTTCTTTTTCCAGTTTTGGAGATTCAACTTCACCTTCAGAAATAAATTCTTCAATTAAGGACTGAGCCGTTATGTTATCAATGGTGGAAGATGCACTTTTCAAGTCGTATCCTCTTCCCGCAAGCATCTCCAAGACCTCTTTACTGGTTTTGTTGATTTCCTTTGCGATTGCGTGGATACGAACACTCATAAGCTAATGGTTAGAAAAAAGTAAAATTTCAGGAATCTTCACTACCCTGAGTTGCGGATGCCTGACCAGCAGAGACTTTGGAAAGAATTGTATCTGCAGTTCCAGCTTCAAAACCTAAACCTACAAGATCCTCGGCGGTAACACCCTCGAAAGCATCTGGACTNACTANACCGAAGGCAACCAAACGGTCAGCAACCTCAAATTCTATACCAACNGAAGTAAGAGCCTCAGCAGCTTTTGCCTTTCTTTCNTCAAATCCAACCTGTTTNANAACCACCTTACCGATATCCAACTTCCATCCCAGTAATCGAGAGGTAAGCCGGGCATTGATTCCTTTTCTGCCAATGGCAACGGAAAGGTCATCTTCTACAACTTCAAAATACATTCTCCTTTTTTCCCGATCCAGTGAAACATTTTGAGGAACCGCAGGTTTAAGGGCCTCCGCCAACTGTTCAACGGGATCTTCAAACCATCGAACAATGTCGACTTTTTCCCCGTTCATTTCGCGGACAATACTTTTCACTCTGGAACCCCGGGCACCCACGCAAGCCCCTACTGGATCGACCTTTGGATCAGTACTCTTTACACAAACTTTTGTACGGTACCCAGGTTCCCTAGCCATTGCTGCCAGTGAAACGGTTCCATCCGCAATTTCCGCAACTTCCATCTCGAATAATTTACGGACAAAATTAAGGCTTGAACGACTGAGGATGAGTTCAGGTCCTCTTCCGTGTTGCTCTAATTTGTTTAATAAACATCTAATTCTTTCACCTGGAACCCAGTCCTCCCCCGGAACCCGTTCGCGCCATGGTAGTAGGGCTTCTGCTTTCCCCACCTCAACAACCAGATCTCCACGTTCTTTCCTGCGGACGGTGCCNGTTACCAAATTACCNACTTGATCGCGAAACTCGTCATAAATGTGTTCCTTTTCNAATTGACGAAGTCGTTGCTTAATTGCTTGCTCCGCGGTTTTGGCAGCAATTCTACCCAGATACGAAGGATCCATTTCTCTCTCAACGGTATCTCCAACCTGAGGACTTGTAGCATATAACCTGGCCTTGTCCACATGGATTTCGCGTGAGGTATCGGAAACCGACTCGACCACTTCCAACTGAGTCCAAGCCTGCATTACTCCAGTCTTGGGGTTGATCTCGACCCGGATATCACTGGAGGAATTCACCCCCCTTTCCGCTGCCGCCTTGACGGCGCTTTCAATCGTGGCAATCATGTCCTCACGGCTGATGCCCTTCTCTTTCTCCATGTATTCGAGAACTGCGAGAATTTCGCTACTCATAGTGATTGATAGGTTTTAGGTTTTTGGAAATAAAAATAAAAAAGGCGAGCAAGGCCCGCCTATCGGTTAGATTAGACTGTAAAATATATTTCTACAGATTGGAGACCAAATTGTCAATTCATACCGCCCACCCCCCAGATTTCTTTTTTCATCGTTGCAGAGGAGACCGAAACGGGTATGGATTCTTTTCCTTCATGAAAACATTATGTTTTACCACCTTACCAGGCGATGGCATCGGGCCAGAAGTTATGAATATCGCCTTAGAAGTGCTCAAAGCCCTTGGAGATAAACGGAATTTCCAGATCAAATCTAGTTCCCATGATGTAGGAGGAATTGGGATTGATAATCACGGAAGTGCCCTACCTCCCTCCACCCTATCCGCTTGCCGGGATTCAGACGCAATCCTGTTTGGCTCTGTTGGTGGTCCCAAATGGGAAAACCTTCCCCCTAAAGAACAACCTGAGCGAGCTGCCCTACTNCCCATTCGTAAAGCTTTTGAATTATTTGCCAACCTTAGACCGGGCAATCTTTACCCTGAGCTTGCCGACCTTTCTCCCCTTCGTGCCGATACGGTGGCAAATGGAATTGATGTTCTTTGCGTNCGAGAATTGACCGGTGGTATTTATTTTGGTCAGCCTAAAAGCACCAAGGTTATGGAAAACGGGGAAGAGGAAGCACTCGATACCATGGTTTATAAAACGAGTGAGATTGAGCGTATTACAGAAATAGCTGTAAAAGCAGCTTCTTTAAGAGATCGGAAGATTTGCTCCGTTGATAAGGCCAATGTACTCGAAACATCCGTTCTTTGGAGAAAGGTAGTGACTGAATGTGTTACTAAACTGGACCCAACCATTGAGCTTTCACACTTGTATGTCGACAACGCTGCGATGCAATTAGTTCGGGACCCAAATCAATTTGATGTTATTGTTACCGAAAATATGTTCGGAGACATTTTATCTGATGAACTAGCTGTGATCTGTGGGTCTCTTGGAATGCTTGCTTCAGCAAGTCTGGGAACCGGTAAAAACAGTTTAAGCCTTCCATTTGGTCTTTACGAACCTGCTGGAGGAACCGCACCAGACATAGCTGGGAAAAACCTGGCCAACCCTTGCGCACAGGTGCTTAGCGCAGCCTTGATGCTTCGATATAGTTTTGGAATGGAAGAAGAAGCGGCATCGATTGAAAATGCAGTCAAGGAAACCATTCGTTCAGGTTTACGTACCGGTGATATCGCTCAGGGAGGAAATTCAGTTAGTACGGAGCAAATGGGAAGTGCCATTATTGAAAGGCTTTCTTAAAAGTTCGCCAATTTTTTCTTTTTTTATTAAATGGAACCAATGAAGGCAGAAGAAATTCGGCAATCTTTTCTGGACTTCTTCGAGTCCAAAAAGCATCAAATTGTAAATTCCGCTTCCCTATTACCGGAATCACCCAACCTGTTGTTTACCAACGCAGGAATGAATCAATTTGTTCCTTATTTCTTGGGAGACCAGCAGGCCCCTTACTCTCGTGCGGCCGATACTCAGAAATGCATCCGTGCAGGAGGTAAACATAACGACCTCGAAGATGTTGGCTTCGATACCTACCATCACACCTTTTTTGAAATGCTGGGCAATTGGTCTTTCGGTAATTATTTTAAAAAGGAAGCCATTGAGTGGGCCTGGGAATTATTGATCGATGTTTGGAAATTTCCCCCAGATCGGCTTTATGCCACGGTTTATAAACCTGGACCCGAAGACCCTGCAGAATTTGATCAGGAAGCGAATAATTTATGGAGTGCTATCTTCGAGTCTGCCGGTCTCGACCCAAAAGTTCATATCGTCAACGGGGGCAAAAAAGATAATTTTTGGATGATGGGTGAAACTGGACCCTGCGGACCTTGTAGTGAATTACATCTCGACCTTACTCCCGATGGGGACTCCCAAGGTTCATTGGTGAATGCAGACTCTCACCTCTGTATCGAGATCTGGAATTTGGTTTTTATTCAATTTAATGCAGATCGCGACGGAAGTTTTAGCCCATTAGCCGCTCAACATGTAGATACAGGCATGGGGTTTGAGAGAGTGGCAGCAGTCATACAGGCAACCCAAGGATTTACCGATTTCTCCAAAGCTACCTCGAATTACGACACCGATGTATTTTTTCCTATATTTCAAAAGTTGAGTGAACTTTCCGGCAAGTCCTACAAATCCACTCTCCCTTCTGGAGGAAAGACCTCTACTGAACAAGAGGAGNTCGATGTTGCCTTTCGGGTAATTGGTGATCACCTTCGAGCNCTTTGTTTCTCCATTGCAGATGGTATTCTTCCTGGCAACAGCGATCGAAATTATGTCCTTCGAAGAATTCTTCGTCGTGGAATCCGCTATGGAAGAACACTTGGATTTGAAAAACCTTTTTTGGATGCTCTTGCCCCCACCCTGATCCAGCAGATGGAAGGAGTGTTTCCGGAGTTAAAGAGCCGGGAAGAATTAATTTTAAAAACTCTTCGGTCGGAGGAAGAATCTTTTAACAAGACCTTGGATCGCGGAATCGAACTTTTTAATCGCGAGGTTGAGAACCTGGAAGCAAAGGGAATAATTTCGGGCTCTTTCGCTTTCAAGTTATATGATACTTTTGGCTTCCCACTTGACCTCACCGAATTAATGGCCCGGGAATTAGACTTTTCCGTCAACCAGGAAGAATTCGAAAAAGAAATGAGTGAACAAAGGGAGCGGGCCCGAAAAGCTCATAAATCAGTTGATATTCTGGTCCGTGAAGATTCAGATCCTGCAGATGCCACCGAATTTGTTGGTTTCAATCTGGAAAATCACAAAAATTTCCAAACCTCCTGTATGGACTGTATCACCCAGGAAGGTGTGACTTATCTTGTTTTTGAAAAATCCCCTTTTTATGCCGAAATGGGAGGACAAATCGGGGATTCCGGTTCCCTATTTATCAATAATGAAACCCTGGCAATATCCAATGTAATCAAAGATTCATCTGGACGCTTTCTACACGCTCTTGAATCAAAGCCTGAAAATCCAAATTTCATAGGACAAGATTCCATTCTTAACCTCGACCAGAATAGAAGACAGGCGATCCAGCGACACCATACCGCAACTCATGTTTTACACTGGGCATTGAGAGAAGTACTAGGCGATCATATTCGACAAGCGGGTTCGTTAGTACAACCAGATAGGTTGCGGTTTGATTTTTCCCATTTTGAGGCAATCAAGCAGGAACAACTCAAGGAAATCGAACGAATCTCCAATGCAAAGCTTTTACTCAATGATCCGCTGGAAGCCTACGAAGTTCCTTTTTCTGAAAAACCGGATGAAGTAATCGCCTTTTTTGGAGACAAATATGGAGAGGTGGTACGAGTGGTTAACTTAGGCGGTTGGAGCCAGGAGCTTTGCGGGGGCACCCATGTTTCATCAGCTGGGGAGATTGGTTCTCTTCGAATCATCAGCGAATCCGCGATTTCTGCTGGTACCCGAAGAATTGAAGCAGTTGCCGGACTTTCCGCATACCAATGGGCAGATGAGAGAATTTCCCTCGTTCAGAATCTTTCCCGCCAACTGGCCTGTAAACCTNATGAATTAAGGGATCGCATTAACCAGATGCAGANCAAGGGAAAAGAGTTGGATAAGAAGTTACGTGCGTTTGAACAAAAGGGGCAAGCCGGCATCGCAGAAAAATTAATCGAAAACGCAAAAAAATTAGGCGAAATAAATTTGATCAAGGCAATCGTGCCTGAATTGAACCCAAATGACCTTCGTTCTCTGGCCGCTCAAGTCAATAAAAGGGCGGCTCCATCGGTCGTTCTTCTTGCGAGTGAAGCCAATGGAAAATGCGGGATGGTCTGCATTTGTTCTGAGGAAGCAATCAGTGCTGGTCATCAAGCGGGCAAATACCTTAGTGAACTCGCTTCTTCTTTGGGAGGTAAAGGGGGAGGAAAACCTGATTTCGCCATGGGTGGCGCCCCTGCAGGAAAAAAACTTAACGAAGCTCTTGCGAGCATTTCTTTCACTTCTACAGAGGCGTGAAGCTTCGAATCCTCCTTCCGCCAACCATGTCGGGTTGCGTGCAACGCAATGCGATTCCGGCAAAAGTCGAAATTGAACAAAAGGACGGTTCCCGTTTGCCCCCCGAGAAAAGTAACCCCGCAAATTTCGCAGATCTCCCAGATTCCGAGCGAACCGCTCTATTTGCTCTATCTCAATGGTGCGGGGGTGCAGTTACCTCCTTCCTGCAATTAGATCTGAAACAATTGGGTGAACTCCTTAAACTACTTTATGAAGTCCCCTGTTTTTTTCTGGCTAATAAACCGGAAAAACAAATTCAGTGGGAAGATGGAAATCTCATTGGTGTGAGCGAATTTATTGAAATCCCTGAATCAGAAAGACCCCGTCCCGTTCGAGAGATTAGAGAAGAGCAAATCGAAGAATCAACCAGAGTAAAAGCACCCCCGCCAGAGTATAACGGCCCTTCGATTGAGGTTGAAGGTTCGACCGAATACCTTCGTATCATCCTACCATCTTCCGAGCATCCCAGTTATTCAGATGTTCTTCGCATACTCCGTGACTGGAATTTCCTCAGGGATCGTTCTCACCGACACTGGTGGTGGTTACGGGATGAATCCAAAGTACTCGATTTTCTAGCTAGTCATCAAGAAGACTTCGAATTCGATTTCGATGCTACATTCACCGAAAATTTCCGCAGGCAAACCTCTTTCATTCAAAAAGCAGAACTTCACACTTCCGCTTTTGAAAACGGGGATTCCTCGGAGGTTGAGGTTCGCATCCAAGCTGGTGAGGTTCCAGGTGACGAACTTGAACATGCCCTTGCAACTGGGAAAAACCATGTTCGTCACGGTAAAAAAGTATATTTGCTCACTCGGGAACTGAAGGATAAGGCAAGCAGACTACAAAAAAGAATTTCGGGAAACCCCGACGCTCCCCTACTTGCTCAAACCTCTCACCCAATAGAAAAATTTCAGGCTCCTGCCATGGAGGAATTCCTAATGGGGGCAGACCCACGATTTCAGCCACCCTCCAAATGGAAAAAACGGAGTGCAGCATTGAGAGATCTAACTGCCTTACCAAAACCAAA
>NHDN01000040.1 GCA_002171765.1 Verrucomicrobia bacterium TMED60 | reverse complement strand
CGGATCGGATCGCCCGTATCTCAGCTGAAAAAGGCCGATTGTCATCCTTTCTAAAAAATCCAAACTTGCCCAAGAGGCGGTTGTCGATTTTACGGGACAAAGATAATGCTTTGACCATGAAGTTAACCACGGCTAAAAGTCACTTCGCCATTGCCGAGAAAACCGCTTCATTCACCACCAATTTGAGATGGAGCAAGGCGTCCAACTTTCAAGACACCAAAAGATTTTGGGAATCCTTTTGGGGTTTCTACTGGCTCTATAAAGAAGACCCCGAGAACGAGCTGGCGGAAGATTTTATCTACGCTGCCTTTGCATCTGCAAATACAGTAAAATTCGTGGAAAAATCAATTGAGCTTGGCGAGCAATATTTAGCCAATAAAAATTGGCTCAAGTATGGCTCGGATGTAACCAATATCATGGCAAATGCTTACAGGCTTGAGGCTGAAAACCAGGCAGCGATTGCAGAAGGTCTTCAAACGGCACTGTCCACCCTCGATAAGGAAAAAGCCGCAAGAGCCAAACAAAATTCAGAAGAACAATACCAGCGGTTTTTTGAATTGTGTGATCGATTTTTGGAAAAAGATCCGGGGAATAAATATGCTGTTAATTTTGTCAACATGATGGGCTCGGTGTACTTTAAACAAAGAAAATTTGATCAACTGCTAGAAAAATTTGCAGGCTATGTTGCCGGGGTTCCAGACGCTAATAAAGGCTACATCAACAACCCATCATTTGCCGAAGGCCCTGCGATGCCATCCGCGTTGTATCTGAGCGGGATTAGCCTTTTGTCCACAGGCAAATTTGAAGAGGCAAAGCCATTGCTCGCCCCGATTGTTGGGGTTTATGTGGAGGGCCTGCCGCTAGCAGATGGAACCTTATCGAACATGAGCCAAGACGAGGAGGTGGTTGATGAGTAAACTTATCATTTCCAGTCTAATCTTATTTATAAGCCTTTTCCTTGCTTCTTGTGGCGGGGATGAAGAAGAGTCATCCATTGACCCTGCTCTAGATGCAACGGAAAACGAGGTAAATAAAGAGGAAATCGAAGAAGTAGAGGATATAGCAAAGAAGGTTCCAGTAGAAACTCCCAAGAAGGAGCGGAAGATTCCCGATCCCAATGGAGTTTATTTACCCACAGGAGAAGAAAAAAATGGCAAACCAGTGTATGCAAATGCGGACGGTTTCACCATGTGGTATAACGGTTCAACTTGGAGAATTACCGACCGTACGGGCGGAGGGAACTTAGTTGCTTCCGGTAAAGAATCAATCAATCAAGAATGGTCAAAAGGAGGGAAAGTCCGCCATTACCCGGATGATCAGTTTGCCAAAGATTCCCTTTTCAGATTAGCGGTTTCCTATCAGGGGTCTGAAGACAACATCAACGCTTCTAGGCTATTCAAACAATTCATAAGGGAGTTTCCAGAAGATAAGAATGTGGCGGCGTCCTACTTAAGCTTGGCAGATCTCGTAATGAGTAGCTTGGAACCGGAAGAACTTCCAACTTACGAACAGATTTCGGAGGCTAGAAAGAATTATGCCTTGGTAAGAGAGTCTACACAGGATATTGCACTCATTTCAGATGCTACTTTTAACGAGGGCGGAGTTCTTGAGCAAGCTGCGGAAAATCCGGAAGGTTTAATCGATCATTATTTTACTTTCGATAAGAATAAAGATGATCTCCTTAGCGAAGGTGAATTCACCGCGATTGGACTGGAGGGGGCAAAATCCTTTTCTGAATATGATCTTAACGGAGATAAATCTTTAGACTTTGGAGAGGTAGTAGATTTGGCAATAATGTTCTCCTTTTCGGAGCTTGAATCTCTTTACAGTTCCTACAACGAAAAGTATTCCANCATCGAAGGNGCAAGAATTTCGGAGGCAACGCAAAAAATTGGTTTTGCCTGTGAAAAACAGGGCAGACCTTCCCAAATGTTAATGATGTACTTTGATGATATCAAAAAGTATGGCAACGAACCTTCGAATGTCGGTGTGGATGGAATTTTAATCAAATACTCGGAAAAATACCTAGAATATGAAACTTTATATGGAAAAACCTATGACTTGCTTGAAAAAATTCAAAACCCGGCCGAAACGGTTTCTTTCAAGTACCGAAACCGAAAAGGGGTGGAGGAAATCATTTCTGGGTCCGTCGAAGATATCTTAAAGGACCGAAGCAAGTTATTGCCTTTCCTTGCTACCCAGTACAAAGGTATGGANCAGGATATTTACAGGGAGGTTGCGAAATTAAAAGGAGCGATTTANGTNAATCCCAAGTATTCTTCCAAGTTCAAGGGTTACTATCATAAATTTGATAAGCTGAAATCTAGTTTCCCGGTAGAACTCGCTCCTGAAAAAGCTTACGCCGAGCTTCTTAATCAATCGATCGATAGTGGGCAAAAAACCTTGGAATTGAGAATGAGAGCGGCCTTGTCTTCGGTTGGTTCCAATGCGGGAGGGAATTATAATCCGGAAAAGAGAGATTTTCCTGCAGCTAGCCCGGGGGTACTGGTTTGGATGGCAAAAATTTTATTGGCCCAAAATTCNACCGANGATGCCATTGTAGCCATGAACCGCTTATTGGAGGTTTATTCTGAAACAGGAGGCGAATTTTTATTCGATGCAAATTTTATTCTCGGACAAGCAAGTGAAAAAAAGAATGATTATCAAGCTGCGTCTTCAAGCTATCAAAATGCCCTAACCAATTCTTCCTGGCATAAACTTGCGAATGAAGCAAGGATGAGGTTAGGATATTCTCTCTTCGAAGTTGCTCAGGGCACNAAGGATACGACTTTTTTGGAAAATGCGATTTCTTCCTACCAGGAAGTCCGGGGGGATTCAGATGCGAAATTAGACTTGCGGGCCGAGTCTGCCTTCATGATGGGTGAATGCAAGCGGGCCCAAAAAGATTACGCCGGAGCGGCCTTTTTATTCCTGGAAACTACATTGAACTTTCCCGGTTCTTTGAAATGGGCACCCAAATCCTACGAAAAAGCAATCACTTGCTATGAACAAGCGGGTGCATCCGATCAAGTGAACAACATTGAAAAGCAATATATGGACTGGCAAAGAAAGTTCTTGAAATGATCATTCGAAATCTNCGTAATCTTCTCTTTTTCTTCCTCGGTTCATCTTTTTTGCATGCCCAGCAAGAAGACTTCTTTAAAAAGTNTGCAGGTCCAATTCCTGGNAANGTACATTATTTGAGTGGCGTAAATCCCAAAGAAATGATTCTCAGAGGNGTAGATCCAGCGAAGGGTATCATTTATGTTGGGCTCAAGATGGAAGGTAAGTTTTTGGGAATGGAACTTGAATTAAGGGGCTTATCAAAACAAAATATTAAAGGCTTTGAGTATACCGGTTTCAAGCAAGCAGTGACCAATCCCTTACTGAACCAACAGCAACTCGCATCTGCAAGAGTTCAGCAAAGAGACAAAATAAGTATGGGTAGGTTAATGGGCTATCTTTTTAATGAAAAATATGAAAAGCGCATTATCGATGCGGTACGTCCTACCATTTACAAATTGATGCTGTTTCTATCCATACCACCTGATTATTTCATTCAAGTTCCAGTACACAGCGTTTGCCTGACCTATGTACGGGCCCTTATCGAGTCCGAACAATATGCAGAAGCATTTTATCTCTTATCCCGCTTAAATTTAAGTCAGCTCGATGACTATGGATACCGTGAATTTTCAGATGCTGCCCTTGATCTTGCCGGCAAGATGATCCGAGCTAACCCGAAGTCTGCAAAGGTTTCCCTCGCNTTACTTAAAAGGGTCAATATCCGCGACGACAGTGGGGATCATGAATCATACCTGCGGCTTGCAAATTCACTCCGAAAGCAAGGTCTTTATAAGGAAGCACTTGACGAGTATGCTCGCTTAGGGCCAATTGTTCAAAAATCTGCCCAGAGTCCTTTTAAGACAATTCTCAAGATCTGGCCAGTTTATTGTTATGTCAAAAACTATGAGCTTTACATTTCATATGCTGCTCGTGACAAACGCTACGCGCCTTATGCCTCCAAATTTTTCAATGCAGCGGTACAAGGCCTTGAAACCCTTGATGAAAATCCACCACCAAGACAGACCAACGAATATTCCCTTTATAAACTAGTTCGTTCCTTAATTCGTGTACAGTATGCCAGAAGATTTGAAGCTAGTGGTGATGAGATAAAAGCGGCAGAATTTTATCGTCAGTCTGTTGAAGAAGTCACCGAGGGAATCGTATCAGCCCGGGTAGGACTTGAGTGGCTTCCGGAATGCCTGCTCATGGCCGGCGATGCTTATGAAAAACTTCAGCAAGTAGAAGCCGCCAAGAATGTCTATGAACAAGTAACCCGCTTTTTCCCCGATTCTAAATGGGATACTCTGAGTCGTAAGAGATTAGAAGCTCTATAATCCTGCATTGACCCAAGCCAAAAATCGTTTCTAAATAACAAAACATAATATTACATCATGAAATTTGGAGTTACCCGTTTACTATTTGTCCTAGCGCTGACCTTTACCGTCCTCTATCCGGAGATGTTAGTCTCCGTTGCCCAAGCCCAAACCAAAAGTTTTGGTGAACAGATGNTCGATTCTCTGGGCATTTTTCTATACCCATTCATTATCTTAGTTGTGGGAGGATTTACCCTCATCATCTTCAANGCAATCGCCATTCGTAAGAAAGCTTTTATTAAGGATGATGTGGTTGCTCCGATTATGCAGGAGGTGCAGAATCTTAACATTCAAGGTGCNCTTTCGCTCTGTGATCAGTATAAATTACCAGTCACANCGGTTCTCAAAGGAGGCCTAAGCCGTATTCAAGACGACGAGTTGGATATTGAACAAATCGAAAAGGGATTGGAAGAGTCTTCGGGAATCGCACTATCCAAACCTTTCACCTGGATCAATATGCTCAATACCATAGGATCGATCGCACCGATGATAGGTTTGTTAGGAACGGTTACAGGTATGATTGGGGCGTTTAATGTTTTGACTGAGTCCGGCATGGGTGGAGAGTCTAGTAAGCAGATGGCCGGTAATATTGGTAGTGCACTTTGGACAACCGCTGCGGGACTGGTTGTTGCAATTCCCACCCTTATTGCTTACTTCATCTACAAAACTAAATTTGGAAATGTGGTAGCCGAAGTGAATCAAGTTGCGGGTGAAATGGTTTTTACTTTGGTGCGTGCTGCCCGTGGTGGTTTTGAAGAAGAAGAAGGAGAAGAAGAAGAATANTACGAAGAGCAAGCTCAANTAGATCCTGCAGTTGAAGGGTTGCCACCATCNCCGGATTTACCTCCATCTCCCTAACCATCGCNTTGTTGANACCAATCGTCCTTAGGAGTAGAGGAAATGGCAAAATATAAAGCCCCCCAGACGAACGANTCNCCGGATTTAACCCCGATGATNGATGTCGTGTTTCTGTTAATCGTATTCTTTATGGTCGTTGCTCAACAAATGTCCGAACAGTATGTGGAACTTGCAAAAATGGCCATTGCTAGTAACTCCCAAGTAAAAGAGAACCCACCTTCCCGTACGATTATTAGTATAGACGAAACTCCAGAAGGGCAGAAAATTTACTGGGGAGAAAAAGAAATTGAGATGCCACAGATAGCGTATTACGTTAAAAAAAATCCGGAGTGGAAAGTCTTTTTAAGAGTGCACCCAGATGTTCAGCACTCCGTAGTACAGGATGTAATGAAAGAGGTTGGAAATGCCGGGCAAGCGGACATTATCTTTGGTACTTGGCAGGTAGCAGGTTAACTTTCTGATGAACTCTTTAAAGAAAATCTTAGATGATATTGATGAGGTCGATTTAACTCCGATGATTGATGTAACCTTCTTGTTACTTATTTATTTCATGGTAACAACCATGCTTAAACAACCGGAAGCAGAATTATCGATCCAGCTTCCCGGTAAACCTCAGAGCAGTGATATAACTCCCATGGAATTACTCAATGTTCGTATNGGTGAAGAAGGAGAAGTTTCTCTTAATGGTTCNGTGATTGAAGATGGNTTTGANTTACTAATGCCCGACCTNGTCGCAAATTTGAAAACCCAAAAGGGAATGNGNGATCAATTGATAAGTAGCGGAGCAAAAAGNAANGAAGAAGCCGAACTTAAGGTNCAAATCGAATCTTCCACNCTTGCTTTACACCAAGCATCGATCAGNGTGCTCAATGCTTGCTCATCTGCAGGAGTTGACAAAGTAACCTTCTCTTTCCAGTANAAAGNTACNCTTCTCATANATTATGAGNAATATAGTAAGCAAGTTTTTGCATACCCGTTTGCGAGTCAATGANTTGGATAAGACCCTAGAGTTTTATNATTTAGTTTTTGGNTTATCCGTAACTCGTAGGCATGAATCTCCCAGNGGTTCNAAACTTGCTTTTNTAGCAGTTCCGAACAGTGAGGAAGAAATTGAAATTACTTTTTTTCCTGGTTCAGGTCCGGTTGAAGTCCAAGANGACTTGATGCATTTAGCATTTGAAGTAGAGAGTATGGAGAAATTTGAAAAACATCTACAATCCGTTGGTTATCAATTTAGTGATGGACCAACCCAAAGCTCCTCGGGTTCAACTTTTGCTTTTGTAGACGCACCCGAAGGTTATGAGATCGANGTTATAGAGCGACCTCGATAAAGGATTGCGTTCTTTTTGGCCCAAGTGAATTATTGGATCATTGTTCTAATGGGCGTTTCCGGCACCGGGAAATCCACGATTGGAATTGAGCTTTCCCAAATGCTAGAAATCCCCTTTTTAGAGGGAGATGATATACATTCGGTTGCGAATAAAAATAAGATGAAGGCGGGCATACCGCTTGTGGATGAAGATCGCCTTCCATGGTTGGAAGGCCTTCGAGAGATCAATGACCAATCCAGAAAAAATCTCGTGCTCAGTTGCTCTGCCTTAAAGAGATCGTACCGAGATATTTTAATCGATCATAAAAACAGGACTTTTTTTGTTCACCTCCATGCACCTTACCGCGTAATTGAAGAAAGACTTAGCCTGCGGAAGGAACATTTTTTTAATCCCCAGTTATTAAAGGATCAGTTTGAGAAGCTCGAATTATTAGAGGAAAAAGAAACGGGAATCCAAATAAATGTTGATCAATCCATTGATTTGGTGGTTGCAGAAATCTCAAGATCGTTGAACCATTTACTGGTATGAAGCANGTCATTCTTAAAAGTATCTGCCTATCCGCAGTCTACCTCCTCTGTGTTTTTCCTGTGTTTAGCGAGAAGCTTCCAAAAGAACCGAAGGATTCTAGTGAAATTATTCTTTTTGATGGAAAAACGCTCAAAAATTGGCAGAAAACTGATTTTGCTGGCAAGGGTGAAATTCGAGTAAATAAAAAGGGAATTCTGGTAATGGAAATGGGAGCTGAGCTTTCTGGTTTGCATTGGAAGGGCCAAGCATTACCCCAAAAAAATTATGAAATTACAATGCAAGCACGGAGGACTATGGGTAGTGATTTCTTTTGTGGCCTAACCTTTCCTTTTCATGAATCTCACGCTACTTTGGTTCTAGGAGGTTGGGGAGGCTCCCTCATTGGTATCTCAAGTATTGATGATTTTGATGCATCAGAAAATGAAACCGGAGACGCTTACATCTTTGAGGAGAAAAAGTGGTATGATATAAGATTGAAAGTTGTGGAGTCCAAGATCTTAGTTTGGATTGACCAAGAGAAAGTAATCGATTGTGACCTAGACGGGAAAAAATTAAGTATGCGTCCGGGAGAAATCGAGATGTCAATTCCTCTTGGGATTACAACCTACGCAACCACGGGTGAATTTCGTAAGCTTAAGCTTAGGAAGTTCTAAGAGGCTTTAAATGGGTTTGAAACCATGCGGATACTTACTTATAAGATGGGAATGATAAAATTAAGTATCCTTTCGAGCATATCGGCATTATGCTTCTTTGCGTGTTTCTTGTTTGCGGATGAAGCGAGCATTCAAGCGAAAAATAATTTGCAACTGGTTAAGGTTGCGACCCTTAATACCATGGATGCAAACAAGGAATTTCAAAAGAATGTCCAGTTGGTACAGCAACAGAGAGCCCTTGCCGCTCAAATTTTGACCAAGCTAAATGGAACGACTGATAAACAAGAAAAGCAAAAGCTCGAAAAACAATTAGAATCCTTGCAGAAAAAGTTAAATGAAAATAATCAATTGATGTTCAAGACCTATGGATTTTCCTTGAACAGAAATTATGTGCTGACCGTCGAAAAAGCCCATATCCACATGTGGGTTAACGAAGAAGAAGCGAAAGCCATCCAAGCAAGATCTGCTGAAGCTAAGTAACATTTGTTACTGAGTAGGGACATGAAACCTAATTGTACCCCTGATGATTAAGGGGTAAATGATTTGTTTTACGATTCGATACGGTTTTCTTCAGTATCATCCTTTGGATTGCGGTTTTTCTCTCTCAATCGTAATTGACCGCAAGCAGCTTCAATATCATGACCCTTTTCCATACGTAAAGTAACTCGTGGTGGAGACTCCATCTCCACCTTTTGCTTAAATGCAATGATTTGCTCCTTGGAGGGTCTCTCCCATTCTAATCCATCTACNGAGTTGTAGGGAATAAGATTAATTTTAGCGTGTAACCTTTTGGCATGTTTACCCAGAAGTTCAGCTTGTTTAAGGTCATCATTAATCCCTTTGATCAGGATATATTCCAAGGTAATCATTTTTTTGCGCTCTTCAATGAATTGCTCACAGGCAAGCAAAAGTTCTTCCACTGAATACCTATCATTAATCGGCATGATTTTTCTTCGGGTGTCGTCATCACCTCCATGTAGAGATATAGCCAGCCTTATTTGGGCAGGATATTTAGAGAGTTCAAGGATTTTGGGAACCAAACCGCTTGTGGAAAGAGTGATGTGTCGTGCTCCGATTCCCAAGCCTTTAGGGGATAGTATGATATCGAGAGCGGGTAAAAGAGCGGGTAAATTTGCCAGTGGTTCTCCCATTCCCATAAAGACCAGGTTATCGATTCTTTTACCGGCTTGTTTGCGTGCCAGTATGATCTGNCCCAGAATCTCGCCCGTTGATAANTTTCNTTTAAGTCCATCCAATCCGCTGGCACAGAATTTACATCCCAGAGCACANCCTACTTGAGTAGATACGCATAGGGTAAGCCTGGATGCACGAATCCCCTTGGTTCCTTGGNTTGCTGGAATNAGAACGCTTTCAATTAGTTGATGATCACGGAGATTCCAGAGAAATTTTTGAGTGGTATCTTTTGAACCTTGAACCTGAATTTGCGTCATTGGAAGCAAATCATATTGCNTCATCAATTTATCTTTTAGGGACTGGGGTAAATTCGACATTTCACTCCAATCAAGAAGTCCCTTCTCAAAAATCCAATTCCTGACTTGTTCCCTTCTGAAATTTGGAACTCCTTCCCAATCCCATTCTTCAAAGGGATGATCTATTAATAGTGANTTATTGATTTTCAGAANNCANGCATNCTANGGCGAAAAGCAAACGATGGCAATGANGCATCTATGTNGGAGGAAAATNTGAAAGTACAATNTACAAAATGGAAATAATTCCGTNGTTTAAAATNGGTTATTNAAATAGTGNTGATNGATGAACCCACCAAAAGTTATTCTTTGGATTATTTGGNTNAGCATTCTTNTGGCAGTTGTTTCTTTNCGNGTTTTTTTAGGTGAGAAAAATCCGACGNAAGAACNACNNGATGCTGGCATCGTAATGGTTTCCTCTTTTTTACTTTTTGGAAGTCTGATCATTCGTACCNTGATCCTTCCCAAGCGAGNTCATAACCCNTTGCCTNTATTCGTAGCTGGAANAGGTTTAGCGGAGGCTTTTGTATTTGTTGGGATTTTTNTGATCCCATANTNTNAGGATTTATTCCTGGCGATGTCTATCGCATGTATTACTAGCTATANTCCTGTATTTATTAAAGTTCCCAGGCAGNCCGAACNGGAAGANGAAANAGTTTGAATGGCTAAGCGATAATCTGATGNATCGGATCTGCCCCTTCGACTCCAACCAAGCTTTTGTCGAGACCACCGTGGAAATAAGAAAGGTTATTTGGGTCGAGCCCTAACTGATTTAAAATCGTTGCGTGCAACCTACGGACATGAAAGCGGTCGGTCACTGCCTGACTGCCAAGTTCATCGGTTTCTCCAACACTGACACCTCCCTTGATACCACCGCCCGCCATCCACATGGTGAATCCCCAGGAGTTATGGTCTCGCCCGGTTCCTTCTTTATATTCAGCCGTAGGTTGGCGTCCAAATTCACCGCCCCAAACCACGAGGGTTTCGTCGAGCAATCCACGTTGCTTTAAGTCCTTCAGTAAACCGGCAATTGGCTTGTCTGTATTCCCGGCATGGTAAGAATGGTTTTTGACCAAGTCACCATGAGCATCCCAATTATTGTCATTATGATGACCACCGGAATAAATTTGGATAAAGCGTACCCCCCGTTCAACCAACCTCCTCGCGAGAAGGCATTTTCTGCCAAAGTCCTCGGTGTTGGATCCATCCATNCCATATAGATCTTTAATGTGGCCGGGTTCTTTGTCCACATCGACTGCTTCCGGAGCAGATGCCTGCATCTTGTAAGCAAGTTCGTACGATGCCACCCGTGCGGCTAAATTTGTGTTATCGTATCGTTCGGAGAGATGGCCCTCATTCATGGTTCGCAAATGATCAAGCATGGTACGCTGTTGCGAACGGGGGATACCATGTGAGTTTTCCAGGTCAAGGATGGGAGATCCTTGTGAGCGAAGAACGGTTCCCTGGTAGCTTGCCGGCATGTACCCACTGGACCAGTTCTTGGCTCCACTAATTGGTCCTCCCGTCTTGTCGAGCATAACCACATAGCCTGGCAGGTTCTCATTGACGCTCCCCAGTCCGTAGTTAACCCAGGATCCAAGGGAAGGGTGCCCGGAAAGAAGGTTGCCTGCGTTCATCATCAGCATGGCGGAGCCGTGAATGGGGGACTCGGCTTTCATGGAGTGTAAAAAAGCGATATCATCTACGCAGGATCCGACATGAGGAAAAAGATCGGATACATATTTACCGCAGTCTCCATATGGTTTNAATTTCCATTTTGGACCAACCACCCGGCTTTCATTTCTTTTTCCTCCTCGTCCAAAAGTTTTAACTTGGATTGTTTTTCCATCCAATGGGTAGAGGTTGGGTTTGTAGTCAAAGGTATCCACCTGGCTTGGTCCACCGTACATGAACAGGAAAATGACCGACTTCGCTTTTCCTGGGAAAGCCGAGTTTTTCGGAGCGAGGGGGTTGACGAAGGATGATGCACCACTCGCCATCGCTTTGTTCGCAAAGAATCCGTCCTGGGCAAGCATCCCGGTCAGTCCGAGCGAGGCAAATCCTCCCCCTATATCCTTNAGGAATTCTCTTCGGTGGGTACGGTTACAAAATGTGTTTTCTGGTTTTTCGTTCATAATTAATCGAGGTAAACAAATTCATTCAGGTTTAAAGCTAATAGGGCGAAGCGATCCAGGGCTTCCTCTTCCGAAAGACTGAATTTATTCTTCATGTTTTTCATCATCTCCACACCGGCATTGATTTCATCCATTTGCGGACTGCGGGAAAAAACAAGTTTTAGAGCGTGTTCAACCTGCTTGTTCGGCTCTTTTCCTGCCTCTGTTCGCAGGCGGTTGGCAAAGGACTTGGCAGAGTCATTCATAAATTTACCGTTCAGCATATTAAGAGCCTGAGTTGGAACGGTGGTGTTAAACCGGACCGGGCAGGTGGAATCGGTATCTGCCATATCGTGGTTAAGGAGCAAAGGCATTTGCATGGAACGCATCACCTTAACATAGACGCTTCTACGGTTGGCTTCTTCGGGCGTGCAGGCTCCCCAGCCTTTTCCTTTTACCGAAGAACCTGCCAGGATGATGTCGGGTACCGGAGGTGTCACACTTTGTCCCCCCATTTCNAGGTTGATGGTACCGCATGCGTTTAAGACGGAGTCTCTCACTTCCTCCGAAGTCAATCTTCTCATATCATAGCGCCAAAACGAGCGGTTCAATGGATCCTGTGCGAGGGCAAGGTCATTGGGCATGGAGGATCTTTTGTAAGCATCGGAATTCATGATTAANCTATGCATTNTCTTAATATCCCATCCGGAATCCATAAATTGAATAGCCAACCAATTGAGTAAATTAAGATGTGTCGGAGGTGTCCCTTGAAACCCAAAATCACTTGAGCTCTCTACAATTCCTCGGCCAAAATGGTATTGCCAAATTCGGTTGACCATAACCCGGGCAGATATCGGATTGTCTTTGGATCCAATCCACTTGGCCAAGGCGGTTCTCCTCCCGGATGAATTGGGCAGCTTTTGAATAACTGGTTCCGGTGGACTTAGCACTGCAGGAAAGGCTGGGAAAACTTCCTCCCCTTCGAGAGCAGGATTTCCGCGGCGAAGGATTTTGGTCACCTGTTCGCCCTCCTCCGAGACTGAGAGTGCTTTGTAATAATCAGACTTGGGCTTTGTAGGTAAATGCCTCCCAAGTTCACGCATTCTATTTTTATATTGATTGTAAAGGTCTTTACCCATCAATCTGTTGGCGTGTTTGCGAATTAGTTCAGCATGATNGACTNCTTCTTCAAAACATTCGAGCCCAAGGTCGATAAATTGTCCGCCCACAGTGTTACTGCAGTGCACGGCAATGACATTTTTACCGGTTTGAAGCACAGCGGCACTTTCTTTGCTAATNTCATGCGTCTCGTACTTGGAGAAGAGGCCCGTATTTTGAAAAACGAGTTTACCGTTTAAGTATACCTCCACATCCTCATCGTGTTTAAGGGTCACCCGTAAGGTTTTAGGGATGGTTGCCAATCGGAAGGTGGTTCGCAACCAGATGTCGGATGTAACCCATTTAGTACCAAGTTTTTCTTTTGGACTGACTTTCCCAAAACCTCCCATCCCTGAATTCCAATCCTTGTCATTATATCCAACTTCAATCCATTCTTGTGCAGGCTTTCTCTCGGTATAATGCCATTGGCTCCCTTTGCCCCTTGCGTCTTCAATAAGGATGATTGGTTTGGCCAGTTTTTTTTCTGATTTGGCAATGGAAGTATCATTATCGTATTTGGCGAGAAATTTTTCTTCAAAATCAAAAATATGCCTCTGTAAATGATTTCTTAATCTATTCCAGACTTTAATCTCACTCTTGTAAGTGATATTCCCAATAGAATCTTTGACTTCAACTAAATTTTCTTCCCGCTTGCTATGCGGTGTGATGTTGGCAAAAAAGGCCAGCATGGAATAGTAGTCCTTCGTCGGAATTGGATCGATCTTATGGTCGTGACATCGGGCACACCCCACGGTCATACCAAGAAAGACTTCCGTCGTGGTACGAACAATATCATCCAGATAATCATAGCGGGCGAGTACCCGGTCGGCGGGTTCATCATCCCATATGCCCAGTCGGTGAAATCCGGTCGCGGTTATTGCAGCGGCACTTGGGTTTTCGATTTCATCCCCGGCAAGTTGCTCCAGAATGAACTGGTCGTAGGGTTTGTTTTGGTTAAATGAATTAATAACATAATCTCGATAGCGCCATGCCTGCGGCTTATTTCCGTCCCTTTCATATCCATTGGTCTCGGCGTAACGAACCAAGTCAAGCCAGTGCCTGCCCCATTTTTCGCCGTAATGTGGGGATTTGAGAAGTTGGTCCACCAGTCTGTTGAACTTGTCTGGTTGTTTGTCAGAGACATAGATATCTACTTCATCGGGGGTCGGGGGCAATCCAATCAAATCATAATACACCCGTCGAATGAGCGTATGATCTTCGGCTTGTGGGTTGTAAGGCAGGTTATTCTCCGCAAGTTGGGCATGGATAAATCGATCGATCGGATTCGCATGTTTGGGCAAATTGGGAATAGTATCAGCAACCGGTTTTTTGAATGCCCAATGAGATTTTGTTACTTCGTTAACCTCGGTGGTACGGGCATGGCTGTGGGCATTTTTTGGTTCAATTTCGTCTTCCTTGGGGAAAGGAAGTCCGATTTGAATCCACCTTTCCAGGGCATCGATTTTGTTCTGAGGTAATTTTCCGATGGGGGGCATCTGATGATCCTCATCTTTGTAGGATACCATTTGAAGCATCAGGCTTGCGGAAGGATTTTCCAAATCTACTGCTGGTCCAACCTCCCCCCCCTTGAGGACGCCTTCCCTCGTGGTCAGGATAAGCTCTGCCCGTACTTTATCTGCCCCGTGGCACTTCCAGCAGTTATTTTCCAGAAGGGGCTTAATTTCATTCTTCCATAACGAAATTCCTTCTTCACAAAATAAATGGTTTCCAACAAGACATAATCCAACCAAGAAAAATAAATTTTTGAAGGGTTGGAAAAAGAAATGTGGGCGGGGAATTTTCACAATAAAATTTTATACCAAAAACAGAGGAGGGCAATTTTGTGCTACGCCACAGCTAGTGAAAGATAGCCGAGGCTGGTGGAAATTCGCTCGGCGGATTGCTTAATCATTAGACCAGTCTTTTCGATCTTTTGTTTATCCATTCGGCTAGATGGTGCAACAAGCCAGATGGCTCCCGCTATATCATTTTTTCGATTCCTAACTGCTGCACCGATACAGATTTGCCCGTTCATTTCCTCTTCCATATCTACGGCGTAGCCAATCTTTCGGACCCGTTCGAGTTCATCTTTTAGTTGAGGTACCGAAGTTATGGTCTGGGGAGTAAATCGAGTGAGGTTCATTCCGGTCAATATTTGCTCACATTCATTTTCCGCAAGGTCGGCTAAATATGCTTTTCCGGGTGCTGAAGTGTGCAGAGGAAAGCGAAGCCCGGGCTTCACCTTGAAACTAAAATTATGCAAGCCGTCAATCTGTTCCAGTACAATTCCCTCGTTTTCCACGATTGTTCCTGCAAGCATACTTTCCCCAGTTTCATCTCTTAGTTCATANAGNGATGGAATTGCGGTTTCGATAAAAGATGGATCTCCTGTTAATGGAGTTGCCAAGGTTAAAAGTTTTTCGGAAAGAATGAAGCACGGGCCACCCTTGCTTTTCTTAACATACTTTCTACGTTCCAGTGTGGTCATTATTCTGTATACACTATTGACAGGAAGTTTAAGGATGGCAGCAACTTCATTGACGGAGAGTCCATCCGTTTTTTCGTTGAGAAGTTCAATGATGGAAAGTGCACGATCCAAACCTGGAACATTATATTTTTGATCAATCAATAAAGACATATATTATATATAAACTATAATCTAAATATCAAAAAGCATTTATTTTAGGACAAATAAATTTCTAAATTAAGCCGGTGACTCTAGTCCTTACTGATTACCTTTTTGAAAAACTTTTTTTACCTCCGTATTTGATTCCAGATGGCGAAGTAAGAGCCAGCCCAAGGTTTCAAAAGTTGAAGAACCGGATTCCATCTTTGCAACTTGTGCAGGCATGCAGAAATTTGTTCAATTGGAGAATGAAAAGAGTTTTCCTTTTTCCCCTATGTTTTCTTTTCTTTTCCTCTCTCCTCAAAGCAGAACGAAAAGTAATCATTATTCATGAGCAAGGGCAGTATGACTGTCACACCTTTCGAATTCCCTCGATCGCTACAACTAACAAAGGCACCTTACTTGCTGTTTATGATTTGAGATATAGGAGTCGTCGGGACTTGCAGGGAGATATGGATATCGGACTTTCGCGTTCAACCGATGGTGGTGAAACTTGGTCTCGTCCGGTTGCAATCCTCGATATGGAAGAATTTGGTGGTTTGCCTGAGGATCAAAATGGTTGTTCCGACCCGAATATTCTGGTGGATCGGAAGACGGGAGCAATTTTAGTTTCAGCACTTTGGACGCATGGTAAACCAGGNACGCATCAGTGGAAGGGAAAAGGTTCGGAACCGGGGCACTCGATCCATAAATCTTCCCAATTCATGTTTGTTCGTTCGATTGATGACGGTCTAACTTGGAGTGAGCCGGTGAACTGGACCCAAAGATTAAAAGAAGAGAAATGGCACCTCTTTGCTCCGGCACCAGGTAATGGAATCACCCTTTCAGATGGAACCCTGGTCATTCCGACGCAGGGGAGAGATGCAGAAGGGGTTCCATTTTCTAATTTGATATGGAGCGAGGATCATGGGAAAAACTGGACGGTTTCCAAACCTGCAAGAAATAATACCACCGAGTGTGCTGTGGTGGAGTTAAGGGACGGTTCTTTGATGTTAAATATGCGGGATAATCGCAACCGGTCTGATAAATCAGATACCAACGGAAGGGCGGTAAGTGTAACCAAAGACAGGGGAAAGNCTTGGTCGGTTCANTCCTCCGACCACGGAACTCTGCCAGAACCGGTTTGCATGGCGAGTTTACTTTCCCATGANTTAANGGANGGNCGGAGGGTGCTTTTCTTTTCCAATCCGAACAGTAAGCACCGCCGGGAAAAGATGACTGTGCGGATGAGCCTCGATCAGGGAAAAACTTGGCCCAAGTCAATCCTGCTTGATCGAAAGGGCGGGGCGTACAGCTCGATGTCGATGGTAGATGAAGATACACTAGGTATTTTATACGAATCCTCCCTTGCGGATCTGGTTTTTCAAAAAATTAAGCTTTCCGAGTTTGGATTGTAAATTTCATGGCAATTGTCTAGNTCTANCCANGACTCAATGAAAATTTTCAAAAAAATTATCTGGTTATTTACTTTTTTTACCAGCCTCGCTTTGGTGAACCATCTTGTTGCACAACAACGGGAACAGGGAAGGCGTCCACCGGTTCGTAAGCATACGATTACGGAGAGAGGTGATTTGAAATTGAATCCGGCAATTCAGAAACTTTCCCCCAAAAACAGGAGTAAATTCGAAGAGTCGAAANAGGAAATTAAAGTAGAGGCAAATGGAATACCGAAGCACAAGGTCGGACGATTCCCCAGCAGGCACAATCCGAACTCAGTGGAGGAACAGGATCATGATTTTTCAATTCCTACCAATCAAAAACCTGCCAGTCAGCCTATTTCCTTACACAACGAATCGACCCGGGGCCCACCGAATACGCCATTTGGAATTGCGGTAAACGGGGTACTTTTTGACCCGGGTACGGCGGAGTTTTATATGGGAGACCGGGGTGCAGACTGGAACTACGAGGCTCTGGGCGGCTCGGTCCTGCTCGGACTGGATGTCAACCATGGCCATGTTCAGCCCAATGGATCCTATCATTATCATGGCTTGCCTACTGGCCTTTTAAAAAAACTCGGGGTGAACCCGAAAGAACATTCCCCCCTTGTCGGATATGCCATGGACGGCTATCCGGTTTATGCTTTGTACGGATACAAGAATCCAAAAGATCCGAAATCAGGAATCAAAAAAATGAGCAGTAGTTTTCGGTTAAAAAAAGGAGAGCGCCCGAATCCACCCGGTGGAAAGCACGACGGTGCATTTAGTAAGGATTATGAATATGTGAAAGGCTTGGGTGATTTGGACATGTGTAATGGACTTTTTACGGTGACGGATGAATTTCCCAAAGGCACCTATGCTTATTTTTTGACCGAAGACTGGCCGGTCATTCCCCGATACTTTAAAGCGGANCCCCTGAGGTTGCGAGGTGGGCCGGGGCATCCAAGAGGGGGGCGTCCACCTCCTCCCCGTCGTTCTCCTTAGTTTTTACTAAGCTTCTCGAGGGCTTCTTGGGTGGTCTGAACTAGGCAGAAAAAGGGGAGAAGGTTGTAATTTATTGTCACTTTCCAGTCTACCCGGCCGATCCCCATAATTTATGGAATGCGGTAGAAATAGTTTCAATACTGGAAAAGTTTTCCTGTGTGAAGGCATACATCAACGGACATAACCACAAGGGTGACTACGNGATAAAGAATGGCATTCATTTTCTAACGCTCAAGGGAATGGTGGAAACGGAAATAAATGCGTATTCTATAATCAGTATTCACCATAATCGATTGATAATAAATGGTCATGGCAGGGAAACGGATCGCAGTTTATTGATAAGAGAATAATTTTTAACCATTTCCATTCGAGGCACATATTAAAATTCTCGGCTCAATTATTTAATCTAGACTTGTTTTTTGGGCCGCTATTTTGAATGATGATCCATATGAATTTCTCTATCCCTTTGTTTTTAACATTATTCTTATTGAGTTCATTGGCTGCACAGCAGCCCGAACTCCGGACTCTGGATTCGAAGTTTGAAAAAAACACCCAATGTTTAAATNCGGAATATCTTTTATTTTCAGCTCAAGCTAAAACCAAGGAAACCCCAGCATTGCTTATTTATCTNCATGGAGGTGGTGGAGTTGGGGACGATGTTCGCCGCTTACAAGGCCAAGCTCATGCATTGCTTGCTGGAATAGAAAAATTTAAGAAAGGGCCTTGCCATGTAGTGGTTCCTCAATGCCTTCGAAAANGNAAAGATGGNGGTCGTGGGACTTGGGAAGCAAAAGATTTAGATCTTCTGTTAAACGGACTATCCACCCATCTGAAATTTGATCCAAAGAGAGTTTATTTAACTGGAAACAGTATGGGAGGATACGGATCGTGGGCATGGGGAGGAAAGAGNCCTCNGCGNTTTGCTGCGATTGCNCCGNTNGTTGGTGGNATNGGTCCTGGTGGGCCAAAGGATGTTACCCCCAATCTTGATCAATGGGCTGCTAATCTGGCCAAAGTACCNGTTTACGCCTTTGCTGGGGCTACAGATAGGGTTGTTCCTGCAGAGCGATCGGAGAGAATGGTCGCGGCGATTCGTAAGGCTGGGGGAAAGCAGGTGAAGATCAAAGTTTATCAGGATCAGGGGCACAATGCCCGGCAAGTGGTTTATTCAAGTAAGGAATTTTACGACTGGATGTTTGGCCAGAAAAGAAAGTAAAAAAGGCCTAGTCTCGGTTGAAGCCTAACTGATGAAATCCGATACCTCCTATTTTTTCTTTCCTGATCTCTGAATTACCCAACAGCCAGTAAACTACACTTACAAATTCATTCAGTTTTACCTTAGGTTACAAGTAAGAAGCTCCTGGATATCATCACGGGAATTTAAATTTTCAACCCAACGCTCGGGAATGGAAGAAAGACCATTGGTCGCACCTAAGAGAATGCCCAAGGCTAATCCTCGGGCACAGTTATCCCCTCCTGCCATGGCGTTCTCAATGAATGCGGTCTCAGTATCATCACCGTATTTCATGGCTAAATAGAGAACCGAGGGNAGGGCGGATGAAATGGAACAAGCCGGGCCAAGTTTGGTAATCGCGTCCACAGTATTTTCTGTGAGTACATTGTTTGCTTTTTTGAGCGCCCACGCAGGTGCAGTTTCGTTGAGGGTATCAAGCAGATTGGCTCCATGTATGAGTTGATAGCCTGATTTGGCGAGAAAGATGGCTGACTCTTCCGCTTCCTTGGATCGATGGGTAAGCATGGTTTGCTCGACCGAAGCCCGTACCACTTCTTCTTCGGAAGAATTTGAAAGAAATGCAATAAGAGGGGCAATGCGTGCGGAACCCGCAATTTCCACAGAGTCACTTCCTCCTTGAGTCTTGTCAGTTTGGTTTTGAACATGGGCCAAGGTAGTTTTAGTGGCACCGTCTACATAATCATTATAGTCAGGCCACATACCAAGCCAGTCCTCCATAAAATGAGAAGGATTCCATGCTTTTTCTTTTATAAGAAAATTTAACAGGCATAAGGCTTGATCCCCTACATGTCCCTGATCACCCGCTTGCTTATGAGGATGGTAAGAATCAGGCCCAGGTGCTTTGTAGTGAGTTATTCGCCCATGTTTCTTCTCGAGTTCATTAGGATCGTAGATCCAGTGGACTCCTAATGATAGGGCGTCTGCACAAAAGGAGCCGAACAGTAGACCGGTTTGCTTGTCATCTAATGGATTCATTTGCATGAACTCTATTCGTATCATGGAATTTATAAAGCTTACAGCTTATAGAGCCTTCAGATTTAGGTACATCTAGGATACAAATTATCATTTAGATGGAAAAGAGTTTTGTCTTTTCCTGACGAAAAGAAAGAATATTTGTGCAAGTACTTATGAAAATGCTCCAACCCTCCATTTATCTCCCCATATTTTTATCAAGTGTGTTTTTTCCCCTGAGGCTAGCACAAGCCAACCCTCCCTTAGTGGCGGATATTCCTTTTTTGCAAACGGGAGATCGGATTGCCTTTGTCGGTGGCGGGTTGATCGAGCGTGCTCGTTTGAATGGACACCTAGAGACGGCCTTAACTTTAGGGGCAGGACCGAAGGTGAGTGGCTTAAGGTTTCGAAATCTCGGTTGGAGTGGAGACACGGTTTTTAATGATGCTCGTGCTTACTTCGGAAAACCCAAAGAGGGTCGGGATAGGCTGAAGAAAATAATTGCCGAGTGGAAGCCGAATGTGGTTTTTCTGAACTATGGTGTTGAAGTTGTATTATCCACGGGAAGAGCTTGGACTGATGAACCCACAGCGAGTAAGCGTTCCGCCGGGAGTTGGGATGAGAGTAAAGGAGTTTTTCTGGAAGGATATAGAAAAATGCTTGAAGAGATAAGAAAGGAGGCCGGTGATGATTTGAGAAAAGTCGTCGTGATTGCTCCACCTCCTTTGGAAAACCTTGGAAGTCCACTGCCTGATCACCAAGAAAATAACCGAAGACTTGCCAAGGTTCGGGACGCACTACAAACTTTTGCGAAGGAAAGGAACGCTGATTTTGTAGACCTTTTCAGGGCCATGGGGGGAGACAAATTGGAAGCAGCAGTTTCGCCCAAAATTTATACTCATGACGGGCTCCATTTCACTAGGCATGGTTACCTTGAATTGGCCGGACAGTTTGCATTGGGCTTAGGGTATGAAACCATTCAGCCAGATACTCTGACCGAAAATCTGAGGAAAGGTATCATTGAGAAAAACCGCTTATTTTTTCACCGTTGGAGACCAGCGAATGAGACCTATCTTTATCTATTTAGAAAACATGAGCAGGGGAACAACGCCAAAGAAATCCCTCAATTCGACCCGATTATTGAAGAACGGGAAAAAGAAATTGAAGAGCTTCGAAAGCTAATTCTCAAAGGTTCCCAAGGATAATTAAATTACGATTTTTTGATACATGAAAATTACTTCTTTCTCGATTTTCCTCTTTTTCTCCCTCTTTAAAATTGGATTCGGACAGAGGGGTCTGACCAAAATTCCAGATACTTCTATTCAAGCTCAACTGGAATCCTTTGTTCTTCCCGAAGGGGCAAAAATTAATCTTTTTGCCAGTGAACCAGTGGTTCGTAATCCGATTCACATGAACTGGGATTCACAAGGTAGGTTATGGGTGGTGGGGAGTCCTTTATATCCCCATATCAAACCCGGGCAGGAAGAGTCTGACCAGTTGGTCATACTCGAAGACACGACCGGAGACGGGGTGGCAGACAAGCATACGGTTTTTGCGAATGACCTCCACATACCAACCGGTGTTCTTCCCGGAGACGGAGGAGTCTATGTGGCCAATAGCAATGATGTCTTGTTTTTGAAAGATACCAATGGTGATGGCAAAGCGGATCATCGGGAGGTGATTCTTTCGGGTTTTGGCACCGAGGACACCCATCATATTGTGCATACCTTTAGGTGGGGACCAGAAGGTATGATGTGGTTGAATCAATCCATTTACATCCATACGCATTTGGATACACCTTATGGTATTCGAAGACTTCTCGGTGGTGGAATGTGGCACTACCGTCCGGAGACCCGACGATCGGAAGTCTTTATGAAAGGCCTAGTAAATCCATGGGGGCATGCATTTGATGAGTGGGGCCAAAGCTTTATGACCGATGGAGCCGGCGGGCAGGGAATCAATTTTGTATATCCTCGTTCCGTTTTTGTAGCTTCNCCGGGAGCGCCCCGTAGAGTGCAGGGACTCAATCCGGGACAGCCTAAGCTTTGTGGATTGGAAGTCTTATCGGGAAGTCATATTCCCGAACATTGGCAAGGTGCGTTGGCTTCCCCTGATTTTCGGGGTCATCGTATCAAAACTTACCGCCTTAGTGATAAGGGAAGTGCATATGAATCCAGAGAATATAAAGAATTACTTGCATCCAGGCACGGAGCTTTTCGTCCGATTGATGTCAAAATGGGCCCGGACGGAGCCATTTATGTNGCCGATCTGTACAACCCCATCATTCAACATGGGGAAGTAGATTTTCGGGACCCAAGACGCGATCATAAGCATGGACGAATCTGGCGGATCAGTTTTCCGGGTCGTGAACCGTCACCTTTTACCAAGCCTNCCCANATGAATGCCAAGGAATTGGCAGAAGCGTTGCTTTTTTCCGAGGAGAATATTGTCAGGGAGTTGGCCACGGCTGAAATACGAACCCGTAAATCCGATGAAATGCTGTCAGCGTTAGATTCCTTTCCTTTGAAGGATGATATCCATGTAGTCCGTCGGGTCTGGGCAACCCAGGCTTTAAATCAATTGGATGTTGGCTTGGCTAAACAATTGANCCAATCAAAATCACATAAGGCAAGGGCGGCTGGTCTNCGCGCCCTTTATTATGATGCCTCCAATAAGAAATACAAAAACATGCTGTCTATTGCCGAAGAAGCTGTCTCGGACTCATCCCCTCATGTTCGTCTATGGGCAGTAAGTTTGTTAGCACAATTGGAATCTCCTGAAACTGTAAAGATCGCACTTCGGTCCCTCGAAGGTATAGAAGTGGATGACTTTTTGGACTTTGCGGTNTGGTCNATANGNAGGGAGCATCGTGANCGNTGGGTGNATGANATGAAANCNAANGGAGNAAATCCNTTNGATAANTTNNCTCAACTTCTCTTTGCNTCTTCAGCGATTGGAGAACCTCTGGGTGCGGATCAAATCTTAGCTTCCCTAGCCACAGGAAAGATTACGGAAGATAAAAAAGTTTGGGAGGTGGCCAACTGGATTGCGGATAAAGGTACCCCGGATCATCTTCAAAAATTGCTGAATCTCGCACAGAAAACAAACTCGGTCGGCCAACAGCATGCTTACTTGAATGCCATGCTTACTGCAAAGAAGATTCGAAAAATGAATCCATCGGGTGGTCTGGATTCGGTATTGAAGTTTTTGCAAAGTGAGAATGACACGGTGTGGAGCACGGCNGTTGAATTGGCAGGTTTATGGAAACTGGATTCTTCCCGTACAACTTTGGAAACCATTTTGAAGCAAACTGACTCCAAACAGATGAGAAAGAGTGCGGTCATCAATTCCTTACTCGCAATGGGGGGAGAAAAGACACGCAAATTNTTTGATGAGCAAATTCAAAATCCACAGGTTTCTTATCCTCTCAAATCTAGACTAATTAAAGGGCAGATGAAAATTCAGCCAATATTGGCAGCCCGTCGGGCAACCACTCTATTGCGAAATCTTCCNAGAGGGCAGGAACCTAATGATTTGATAGCTGCATTTATTTCGAACAAAGGAGCTACCCAGGCATTGACCCAAGAACTTGAGAATACCAAACTACCCGAAGATGTTGCATTAAAAGGCATGCAGTTGGCGGAAAGTGCACCCACACGACCGCAGGCTCTTATCAAAGCATTGCAAAAAGCCGGAGGTTTGAAGCCTATGAAGATGAGCCTTACCAAAGAGGAAATGATTGCGATGATCGATCGGGTCAATTCGAAGGGAAATGCAGCGAGGGGAGAGAGCGTGTATCGACGTGAAAATTTGCAGTGTGTGGCCTGTCATGCGATTGGTGAAGTGGGTGGCGTGATCGGGCCGAATTTAGTTTCGATTGGTGCNAGNGCCCCNNTTGACTANNTGATCGANTCNCTTCTNGAACCNAGTAAGAAAATTAAGGAAGGNTATCACACCAACCTGATCACCCTGAAAAACGGGGACTCCCATGCGGGTGGTATTCTAAGTGAGACAGACACGGAAGTGGTTATTCGCGATCTTACCGGGAAACACAACCGCGTCGCAAAGAGAGACATTACCAGCCAGACGATTTCACCAGTTTCTCTGATGCCGGTCGGGTTGACCACTCAATTGCGGGAGGATGAGTTTGTTGATCTTGTACGATTCATGGTAGAACTCGGAAAAGAAGGGAAGTTCAAGACAAGCACCCGGCGTTTTGCCCGCAAATGGGATGTATTACCTGTTAACTCTCCAAATCCAGGAACCATCCATCATTATGGTGCGAAAATGTTTACACAGGAATT
>NHDN01000039.1 GCA_002171765.1 Verrucomicrobia bacterium TMED60 | reverse complement strand
TCGTTTCTCCAATTATGCTTAAAAGCAAGATCCCACCTTTGCTCAGCAGTGCTTACATCTTGCGGGAAAGGGAGCGAATGAATGCTTATCAAATCATTACGAAGGGATTGATTACGAATATTTTGAAGCAAAAATTTAAAGTTTTCTTCAGAAATAGAAAAGATCGATGAATCGTACAGACTCTTAAAGTTATTGGTTCTAAAGGAGTCAAAAATCTTTCGACCCAGTGCTTCCTTTGGATGAACTTGGGCAGACAAAGTGGAAAATGTAAATGCAATCAGAAGGATTGTGGATACCTTGTAGAACATACGATTCATTTGTTACAGACTAGAGAATTCTTTTGATCCTACAAGCAGGAAGAATTGTTAAATTTTAATCAATTTACCCAAAATTCAAAAACTGGATCATGAATTGCANNATAGAAAAAAATGAAAAGAAATGGCTTACTGGATAGCAGGCAATTAGAAGCGTTTGAAGTGCTTTGCTCGACGGGTAGTTTTACGGAAACTGCTAAGAGGTTATTTTTGACCCAGTCGGCAGTGAGTCATTCGATGAAATCCTTGGAAGATGAAGTGGGAAGTCAGCTTTTCAGAAGACAAGGCAAGAAATTTTCGATTACCGAAGCCGGGGACCGCTTATTGCGATTTGCTCGTCCATATCTAGCNGAAATGCAATCNNTNCGGGATGAATTGAGNGGNTNTGAAAAGTTTGGCTCCGGNCGATTAAGACTGGGTGCNAGNCCCCAGGCATGCCGTTTTTTATTACCNCCNATTCTCAAAAAATTTAAGGAAGCACATCCGCATTGCAGGTTTGAAGTNAAGGCGGANGATACTCCGAAATGNTTGGAGATGTTGAATCAAGGNGAGATCGATTTGGCGGTGACTCTTGAACCGATCAAGAGCAATGAAATTGAATTCGTTCCCTGTTTTTCTGACGAATTGAGGTTGGTANTNCTNCCTGANCATGATTGGTGCAAAAAAGGTAAGATTNATTGGGNCGAAGNGNNCACTGAAAATTTTATNCTNTANAATCGTTCAAGTTATACCTTCCGGCTCTTACANGATTATCTGGANGGCAAAGGTATCAAACTNAANTCCTTCATGGAAATTAGNAGCCCCGAGGCAACGAAAGAACTGATTAANGTTGGAATGGGAGTCGGTATCATGGCTGGTTGGGCGGTGGAAGAGGAGCGTAAANGTGGAGAATTGGAAAGTTTGTCCCTGGGTGTACCNAAATTGACTAGGACTTGGGGAATCTCGGTTCGNAAAGGCAGAAAACTTAACAAAGCAGAAAGAATTTTNATCAAAATCGGNGAAGAATCAGGTTGTCATTGGATGGTAAACAAAGAGAGATAGCGGTTTATCCCCATGTTGTTTTCTTGCATGGAAGTAGAATTCCATACAAAAACAATGGATGAATCTATATCATAGCCACCTTCTATTGTTGATTCTTCCCTTTTCCGTTTTCCAAATAAGTAATGGTCAAGAGAGATCAATCTCGGGAGATTCTCGAAATTTCAAGCTCTGTCCGGTAAAAGAAGTTCAGTCTTCTCTGCCACCAACCATGGATTCTGGCCGTTATAGTGTCCAGAGCCTGATTGATGGAAAACTTCCCAAAGATGGTTGGAGATCGACTTGGACAGCATGGATGAAAAAGAACCCTTCCCTAAGTTTTGATCTCGGTAGCGTTCGTAGAATCGGCGTGCTTCGAATTTATTATCAACCGTGGGATCGATCCCAAGAACTTTCCAAGGTAAAGGTCGAAGTCAGCTTGGATAATCAAAAGTTTATGACTTTTAATGAGTATACTGGATTTGTATCTGAAAAGAGCAGGGGAGTCTGGGCAGAAATTGACCTTAAGGCGATTAAAGCCAGGTATTTTAGAATCACTCCTGATTATGACGGATGGGGAAATCAATGGGGTGAGGTGGAATTTTGGGAAATCGTGAACTAATTCATTAGATTCATTTACGATTTTATCCAAGTTGTGCCTTGCTATGATGAGTGACTCGACTCGTCCACCCCATCAGTTATCTCCCCAAGTTCATTTGGATAGAGCCCGGGGATATTTTGAACTCGAAATGTTTCAAGAGGTTGAAATTGAACTAAGGGCAGTCCATGATCAGTCCCCGTGGTCAAAGCAAAAGAGGGCGATGCTTACTTTTTTGCACCAGGAGCGTAAGCAATGGGATATGATGCGAGGATTTGCCAAAAGTTTACGCCTTGAATTTCCTGATGAAGAGGATTGGTGGGTTTCGGAGGCATACGCAACCCGCCGGGCAGAGACCTTGGACGAGGCAAGAAAAGTGCTATTGGAGGGTCTGACAATCCATTATGAGAGTGCAATCATAAGATATAATTTGGCTTGTTATGCTTGCCTATTGGGAAGCCCAGGGGAATGTATGGATTTTTTGAAAGAAGCGGTACACAGGGATGAGAAGTATAAAACTTTGGCTCTTGAAGATGAAGATCTTGAATTGGTGCGTGAGGCTTTGATTAAATTAGGATGGGAAAAGAAAGCGGTTTGAAAATCCAAAAAGAAAAAGGATACAGCCTGCTTGAATTACTGGTTACTCTTGGAATTATTGGAATTTTATTAAGCCTACTTTTTGTTGGTTTTTCATATGTACAAGAAAAGCAAAATACCAAGCAGGCACTCATTGAAATGGCTGTGCTCCAAACAGGAATTATTTCCTACGAAGCGGATTTTGGTAATTATCCAAACTGCCCGGAAAAAATTTGTACCCCAGGGGAGTGTCTTTTTTTGTCGATGTTGGGCTTTCATAATGCCGAGGGAAACCTAGAGTTGCCCCCATACCCAACTACTTTGCCTGTCGAATTGTTTGGCTTTGATCAGGCTAAACTGGACACTGCAGAAATCCCTGAATTATCCCATAATGATGGAGATTCCTTGAAGTTGTGGTTGGCCCAAACGCTTGAACAAGACCCTAGTTTCTTGGACCCATGGGGTAATGAGTATCAATATGAATATCCCAGGCAGGATGATGCGGGGGGGTATCGAATATATTCATTGGGACCGGATGGAAAGACTGGTGACCAATTCTCAAAAGATGACTTGTTCCCGAATTGAATCTGAAATTTCGGGCTCGTTTAAAAAGCGGCAGCTCCTTGGTTTATTAAGCGGTTTCGAATCACTCGTAGAGGTTGATTTTCCGGGCTTTCAGGATCACTCTCAAGTAAGTAGTCAATGTCGGAAAGGGCACGCTCAAATTCTTCGCGAATGTAGTAAATCATGGCTCTCTGGGCCCGGGAATATCGATCCTCTGGAGAAATGGCTAAGATTGTATCCAAGTATCTGGTTTGAGAAACTGGATCCTTTTCCCGACCGGCAACTTGTACCAAGTTTCTAAGCATGCGTTTTATAATTTCTTTTTTGGGCGAGGGTTCAAAAGCGAGGTCTTCGATGGCAAGACCGGTCAACCTTGCTGCTTCCTTCCGGTCAATAATTTTTCCTCCAAAGGCATCGATGATAATTTCATGCTTCGCAGTATTCCGATCCAGATTTTCTTGGTCTAATTCCAAAGCTTGTGGTTTTCGGTACATGGCTAAAAAATGTCCCGGTAGGCCCAGGCCTGTGACCTTTAGATTGAGACGGTCTGCAAGTTCAATGAAGAGAATGGAAAGAGTAATGGGGAGTCCCTCCCGGTCATCCATGACCTCATTCATGTAACTATTTGAGCGATGATGAAAATCAAGGGTACTACCGTGAAAGCCCATTTCATTGAAAAGTTGACTCACAAGAATCTTGATCCGTTGTTCGTCATTTGAATGTTTTGGGAATTCCGACTTTATTTGGTCGGCTAAAGCATCCGCTTTTTTTAGGTAATCATTCAGGTTGAAGTGCTCATTATCAATTCTAGCAATCAAGAGTGCTGACTTTAATAAATCGATCGACTTTTCGTCCGGATAAGAAAGGGATTCAACTAATTCAGCAATGACCAAGCGTTCTCTGATTTCTTTGGAAAGTTTTTGGAGATCGTCCGATCTCTGTTTTAATTCTTCTGAATAATCTTGAAGCATTTGAGGGGCAGTTTTTCCAATATCCAATATTTGTTGAAGGTCCGATTCGCCCAAGGCACGATGAGGAGAAAGGTTACGGGTGANCTTTCGGAGCTTGAGTACCGACTTAGGTTTCACTTGAGAACTTGAAAATCTTTTGGCAAAGCGAAAGTTTCTAAAAGAGGCGGAAGGTTCTCGGAATTTGCACAAACCGATGAATCCCCCCTCTTTTTCAAGGTCGATAACATCAATAACAAGCTGTTTATTAATCGAGCAAAGAATACGGCCATTTTCTTCAAACCTAACATGAAGAAGATTCCATTTCTCTGGTAAGTAAGCATTGCTTTCCACAGTCTTCAATATATTCCAATTGTAGATGCTGGGTCCATCGAATCGAGTGAGCCTAAGAGATCCATTAGTCGGGTAAAAGCCATAGTGTTTATCTTTTTTATCGGAACAAAAAACTAACCCAGCCGCCCCGCTGTCATCTTCTAACTTTACCTCAACCTCGATTTCAAAGGGAGCTTGAATGGATTTAGTTTGATTCAAGCAAAGCATGCGTCCTCCAAATCCATTCCCCAGACCCAAAGCCCTAATTTCCCCAGCTCTTTGTTTCCAAGTGCCTCCCATCATCACTTTCCATTGAAAACGGTCGAGGGTTCCGATGGTTAACCACTTATCCATTGCGATGGGTTGCGACTTTTCAGAAAGTAAGCTTTTAAGGGCATTAACGGGAACCCCAAATCCCATGGCACCCCCGGATTTAATCGAGAGAATTGCAATGACTTTTCCATCAAGGTCGATCACTGGACTGCCACTGCTTCCCGGTTCGATGGGCACAGCGACTTGAACCATGGGATGTCCATCACCGAATTCAAGTTCTCGGATTGCCGCAACCACACCACGGCTGACACTGAAAGAGTAACCCAGNGGNTTTCCCACAGACAAAATGGTTTCCCCCGCAATCAAATCATTGGAATTCCCAAGTCTNAGGGGGGTNAGATCTTCGGCATCGATCTTAAAAAGAGCTAAATCCCGAGCCCTATCCAGAGCCACGATACTGGTGGGTCTGTAGGTTTTGCCATCGGAGAAGCGGATGTTGAAGTCCCGGTGCTCGCCAATGACATGGAAGTTTGTGGCGATTAAACCATCGCTTGANAGCACAAAACCAGTCCCCCGGCCACCTTCTCTGCCAACTCGGTCCACGCTCTCGATGACCACAATAGATGGTTTTACAGAATTTGCGAGGTTTTGNAACTCTTGATCTTCCTGCTTATAACTAGATAATNATGAAGCATTGGANTCATTTTTCTGTGCATAGGTGGATCCGGGAAAAGTANATGAGATGCAACCGGTAAGAAGACAGAATTGTAAGAGATTTAAACGCATGAAAGTAAACCTAATCAAACCGACAACATGATAATTGCAAACGAAACCATACAGGACCTTTTGGNGAAGAGAATACGGGCGGTCTAAAATGAGAAAAAAGGAATCCTTATTTCTCGGGAAGGGCGCTCAGGTAGTCCTGATACCATTGGTCTGTTATTTGCCTTTTGTTATTGATCAAGGATTCAAGCTTTTTCATTTCTGNCTCTTTGTTGACTCGTGCAGTTTCAGAGTCATCGAACAGAATCTTTTTGTCCTTGATAATGCCTGGAATCTTATTTCTTAGACTCAAGCTTTGACTTAAGTGCTCTTCGGCTAGCTTGCATTGATTTGAGGCAAAAGTGATCCTTTCATTCTGCTTATTTAGCTCCGCACTAATTTGGAGTAGGTCTTTTTTCAGTAGCTCGAGTGCTTGGTCGAAATCTTTGTTTGCATCCAACAGGGTAGCATTTTCCTGACCCGTGCCTGTATGATCCTTACTCTCCTTGCTAAGCAATTCTGTTTTGGTGATCAAAGCCTTTTGCTTGGCAAGTTTTTGATTCAGTTTTTCTAAATCTAGTTTCTTGGATTGGAGCTCATTTTGCTTTGCCTGAAGCTCTTCCCGGGCCATGGAAATTTGATTGGGTAAGTCATGCAATTGTCCGGATGCTTCATCCAATTCTGTTTGTGCAGTAGAGAAAATATTTTTGGCTTCTTCCAACTCTTCGGTCAAAAATTCTAAATCCGATTGCATTTCTTGGAGAGCGAGGAGCTCAAGATGCCGCTTGGTATTAATCTGCTCTGCTTGCCATCTTTGAAGCTGCTTGGTGTGAAGTGCGACTCTTTCTTCAGCCTGTTTCCGAGATTGGAGGGGATCGGTCAGGCTTTTCTTTGCATCCGTCCATTGGTGGGTATATTTTTCAACCAACTTTTTAGATTGAATCATCGAATCTTTATGTTTGGAAATCAGTGCTTCGAAGGATTTCAAAGCAGCCAATGCTTTATCTTGTCCCGTTTGCGCTTCCTTCAGTTGAGCTTGAAGCTGCTTAAGCTTAGTAGTGGACTCCAGCTTCTTTTTTTGAAGTCCGGCGACCTTTGCTTTGATTGATTTCTCCCGAGCGGTGGATTCTAAAAGTTTTTTCTCGATTGGTTTGAGGGCCAGATTCTTTTGATCCAGCTCCCCCTTGATTTGAATTGAGGCAGTCGAAGAGTTCGATTCTTTTTCCTGCTCGATTGCTACTTGGTATCGATCCCGTAGAAGGGAAATAGAATTGGATATTTCCTTTTGTTGATGGGTAAGCTCGGCAACTTTCTTCACTTGGTTGGAAGCATCAGTATTCAATGAAACTATTTGTTTATCATTCTCCTTGTTGGCAACTTGAACGGGGACAATCGATTGCAACAGTTTTTCAGTTTCCAACTTGGTAGTATTATACTTTGCTTGGTNGGAAGCATATTTTTTTTCTGTATCTAGGAGTTCGATTTCCAAGCCCTCAAGCTTCTTCTTTTCCTCAGAAACTAATTGGGCAAAGCGATTGGTTGCATCCAGAAAAGGCAGGGCATTTTTCTTTGCTTTTTGAAGACTTACATCCGCATTTTGTAAGTCATTTTCTNCTTTCTTAATCCGATCCGAAATAGTGGGTGGGTTGGGATTCAGAGATCCCAGGGATTTTCCTTCCTTGGCACTCCATACACTTACATTTCCTAACCAATCTGCAGCGATTACTTTGGAACCATCGTGGGAGAGCCTGGATTCAATCACAATATCTTTAAATCCCGGGATCGTTCTGATCGCCTTTCCATTTCCATCCCATAATTTTGCGGTTTTGTCCCTTCCAGAGGATACGATATTGGACTTCAAGTCAATTTGTGCAGATAGAACTCCATCCGCATGAGCAGTCCAACTTTTTACCTGCTTGCCGTTGATCATTTCCCAGGTGCGTAAAGTACCATCCTCGGAAGCAGATAAAAGTATGTTACCATCTGCACGCCAGCTTAAATCAGAAATCTCTCCTTGGTGTCCGGAAAGGGTATAGAAGGGGTTTCCCGTTTTGGCTTCCCAGATATGAATCCCTCCATTTCGATCGCCTGTAGCAAGTAAAATCCCGTCTGGTGAGAACGAAACTTGAGTAACCCATTCCGAGTGCTTCTTAATTTTGTAGAGCACTTCGTTGCTTGCCAAATCAAATACTTTCACCAGCTTATTGGTTGCTCCGATCGCAACCAGAGTTTGGTCAGCGGAAATATCTGCAGTCAGAATACTATCCTGCTCTTCCCCAACGGACATAACCCTTTTGCCTGTTTCAACTTCCCACCCAACTACCAACCCGCTCTTTCCTCCTCGGCCGCCTGAGGCAATCAAGAGCTTTCCATTGCGGCTAAAGTTGAGGGACTCAATAAACCCCTCTTCAAATGGAAGCACTCCAGAGAGTCGGAGGTTGTCCGAGTTGAACAGGAGAACTTGTTTTTGTCCGGCCAACGCGACCAAAGGAGACCAGCTNGCNGTNGCCATTGCGGAAGGGGCAAAAGGCCGTGCGGTTACCAAATGNGGTTCTAAANTCANAGACTTAGGCATCGGGGGNGGNCCTTNCGGNTTACCNATGGANAATGAACCAAGGGCAAGATTAACCGAAGTTTTCTTCTTCTTNATTGGTTTNCCCGAAGCGGTTGGNAGCATGCCTTGGGCNATCCAGTTTTTTAGGATCAATAGTTGGGATGATTCGATCTTGTCACCCCGAGGAGGCATAAAGGGCTCCTGTAACCTGGCAGGCAAAAGATAAAGTAGGCTCTGCTCAGGTTCTTCGGAAAGAGCAACTTCTCCGGAGCTTCCTCCGGCAAGAATGGCATTTACACTGGTAAGATCAAGTCCACCCTTTGCTTTGTCCGGATTGTGGCATGAATTGCAAGACTGCTCGAATATCGGCATGACATCATCTTGAAAATTGGGCTTCTCAGGAGAGGCAAACAACCAAGCAGGAATGCAACTTGCAAAGATAATTCGAGTTAGCTTTTTCATATCCAGATCGAGATGAGAAATGGCACAAAAATTATTTAATGATTAAAAATAAATTCCTTGGAGTTTAAAAGGGCCCAGAAAATATCTTCCAAACTTTCATCCGGGTTTTCCAAATCAAGGGATGCTAAAAGGTTCTCTTTCTCTGCAGCTCTTGGTTCCCTTGAGAAACAGCGCAGGTAGAGCTCTTCGATGATTTCATGCGGTTTCATGCCTTCTTTTAAACGGTTTGAGATGACCTTACCCTGAGCTATCCTCTTGTTCGTAGTGTCACCATTAAGAAGGTGAAGTGCCTGCGATAAGCTTGGTTCCATAACCACTTCACAGGAGCAAACGGTTTCCCTTTTGGCCCGGCCGAAGGTGGTCAGGAAATAATTACTAACTCTACCGTCCGCAATTTGGATTGCTTTGGCACCCAAGGGAAGTCCCTGGAATTTATTTTTTGTATCGGTTGCCTGAGAAATGACATCCAGCAAAACTTCCGCACGAATTCTACGAAGATGGGCACGGGCAAAATTCCGGGTATCCGATTGGTTAGAAAGATTGGTTTTGGAAGACAATTGATAGGTACGGGAATTACAGACATCTCTGACTAACTTTTTGAAGTCATAATTATATTCCGTAAATTTCGAGGATAATTGATCCAGAAGTTCGGGATTGGAGGGAGGGTTGGAAATGCGAACATCATCTACAGGTTCAATGATACCCTGACCAAAAAAGTGAGCCCATACCAAATTGGATAGGTTACGGGCAAAAAATGGATTTTTAGGGGAGGCAAGCCACTCTGCGAGAATTTCCCGCCGGTCAGCTCCTTTGGGGATTTCCGGCGCTTCGTCACCCAGAAATTTTGGAGGCATTGGTTTTTTGTGTACCGGGTGATTGATTTCACCACTCTTACGATTGTAAATGATGTTTTCCCTCGGATCCGCTCCCCGTTTTCTACCCACTTGGCTGAAAAAAGATGCAAAGGAATAGTATTCGTCCTGTGTCCAGCGGTCAAAGGGATGGTTATGGCATTGGGCACACTGAATTCTCATACCCATAAAAACTTGAGCAACATTTTCAGTAATTTTGAGGTTATCTCTTTCAACTTGATAGAAGTTGGTGGAAGGATGGGTGAAGGTACCGCCTTTGGAAGTTAAAAGATCCTGAACGATTTGATCCATGGGTATATTGTTGGCAATTCGGTCTTTTAACCAGTTGAAGTAGAGTAGGGTGGCTTTGTAACTCATACCTTGGTTGTCATCGGTCTTAATTTGCAGCAATTCAGCGAATTTCATCACCCATAATTCAGTGAACTCCTTCTTTTCAAGCAATTGATCAATCAATTCAGATCTTTTGTTTGGAGACTGGTTGCTTAGGAAGGCTTCTGCATCTTCCTTTTTCGGAAGTAGTCCGGTGATATCAAGGAACACCCTGCGTAGAAAAACTTCATCACTACATAATTCGGACGGAGTCATTCTCAGCTTATGGAGCTTATTTTGCACCAAGGTATCTATGTAGTTGTTGGTTGGCAGTTTGGGCCGCTGGTAATCCAAATCCTCTGGGATTACAACTATGGGTACCCCGACTGTGAAAATATTGAACCTGGCCATAATGAAGGCTTCACCCCGGGTGCCTGAGGTAACCATTCCTTTTTCATCGATAGCGGCGGAAACATCATTACTAGACTGAAATACTGCGAGAGGGGTGATATCTCGGGTCGTACCGTCGGAATAGTTTGCTAAGACCGTCATTTGCTGAGTGGTTCCATTCCCTTCCAGCAATGCGGAGGGTGGAAAAAGCTGAATTTTAACAGGTTTAGAAATATCTTTTGGATCTTTTTGGGCTCCATCCTTGAGCCAGCCAACTAAAGTTTTCCAATGGTCAGAACCATGAGAAAAGAGCTTCCCCCCGGTGTGAGGAACGGCACCGATTGCTTTTTCAACGAGCATACTTTCTTCAGGAATGGCAAGATTGATGCGACGAGTACCTTGTTCCCGAGTAATTCTGTAATGATCACCTTCCGGATCATAACCAAAAAGAGATAGCATAAACCGGTCTTGGCCCCGGGCAGAACCATGGCATGAGCCGGTATTACAACCAGCTTTCATGAAAACCGGCATTACATCCAGTTTAAAGCTTACAGGGCGCGGAGAACTGGAGCCTTCGACATTAATCGGGACTTCAAGCTTTTGGTTCTGAAATTGAACAATGAGTTTGGTATCTCCATCTTTTTTGGGAATAAGAATACGATCTTTGAATTCCACGATGGAGGAGTCTTCCACCCAGGCTTNGGATTCAAANGTCACATCACGGGTTACATCATCTGAGTAGGTAGCTACCAGGACGATGGAATTAAAATCTTTTTCAGTTTTTAAGGAAATAGAGGAGGGATAAGCATGAATCGAACGGAGTTTTTTATCGTAGGATTTGATTCGTAAAGCGAGTCCTTGGTCAGAAATCTCTGCTAATTGAACTCCCTTGGGCCAATTCGCACCCGTGGCGACCCAGCGGTCAAGGATTTCCTTTTGGCGGGNGGAAAGAGGGCCATCTTTCGGGGGCATGGCTTCGTCATCATCCGNGGGCAAATGGATTCTTTCGAGCAAAATACTTTCCTCCACATTGGAGGGAACCAATGCTGGACCAGAATCGCCNCCAAGCAGAGCGAAATCTAAGGTGTCTAATCGAAGTCCACCTTTTTGAGAATCCACACCGTGACAACTAATNCAGGTGTTTTCCAAAATAGATCGAACTTCGCGGTTNAAATCCGGAGGAATCCTATTGGGTTGTGATACCTGATGATCCACTGATGCGAGGGTATTAGTTTTGGGTTCCTGGTTTTCGGATGGAGAATTTTTAATTTCGTTTCCAAACAAAAAANAAAATGGGAAGCACAACCAGAAAAACAATTTCATATTGTATATCAATTTGCAGTGCCTTGAGCAGCAAGACGAAGTTGTTCAAGCCGACTTAATGGCTTTTCTTTTTTAACCACTGGCTTAGCCGTCGTCTTCTTAGGTTTTTCGCTTTGTGATTTCGGTTTGGGTGGAGGATTNTCGAGACGGATCTGCCCCCCTTGTCCTACCGAATGAGTAATTAACTCACCCGAGAATGGAATACGGACAAAGCAGAATAGATTCTTAGTTAATCCAGCTCGAGCCTTGTCTTCCGTGGTAATCGGAAATCGAATTTGAGAAGAATTCGTGTCAAAATCGATTTGCTCCGTAGAGGAGAAGGGTGGAAGTCCTTTAAGTTCTGCTTTGGCAAGTCCTTTAAATGGCCTCATGATATCAAGATCACAAACCATCTCTCCTTGTTGTCCGCGCTGTACTGCGGACATATTAATTTTAAGAGACAGATAAGGTTCTTCCGTCTTAAGTTTGATGAAATTAGATGCTGCCAGAATTTGGCCGCCCCCAGAGGCGGCGGCTTCACCTTGCACTCCAATTTCCCATTCTCCAATGGGGGTACCGCCATTGGCAGTTAAAGAATAGAAGCCGAAGTTTTTACCCGATGGTATTTTGATGTTACCCTTTGCTCCGATTCCTGGGGGCTTTGCTAAAATTTTAACCACTATCTCCTTGGAGAAGTTCGCATCCCTGATAACTTCTACTTTAAGATTGAGAGAGCCCCCACGAACAATCGGCGTAGATGGAGGGTGGAGTTTTACTTTAAATGGAACTGGCTCGACTACAGCAACGGGTAAAAAGGGATAGGTAGCTTCGTAGTAGGTACGATTATTCGGGGGGCCGTAGACTAAATCTACGCGATGCTTATATTTTCCTGAAACACTTGTGTTTTTGTCTTTATCGAAGTGAATAATTTCAAATTCCGCCAAGCTTTTTTCCAGCGGTGCGTTGGCCTCAGCAGAAAATAGTACAGGAATGGAGTTAAAACTCGAAGGAGCTTTGGGTACTGAAATTTTCACACCCTTGGGTAAATTCTTAGCTAACAAATCAAGATCACCAGTAAAATTTTTTCGGGATAGAGTAAAAGAAGTGGCGGCACGATTGCCTCTCGGTACCGGAATCATTTGCCTACTTTGTGAATCTCGGTTGCTAAACATGGGAATGGAAGCAGAAATTTCGGGTCCAATTTTTTGGGTTTCAATCCGATAAGCATGAAGAGGGCTACCACGACTGAGGTGATCCGTAATTCTGAGAACATACTCTCCATCTTTGGGGAAAGTCTGGGTGATCAAGCTATCGGGGCCATTACCTCCGTCATCATTCCCTCGAATAGATTTTCCATCTCCATGGTAGAGGTTTAAAACAGGATCTAGAGGGGATGCAACCGATCGGGCATGTGCTTTGATGTAATAGCGGTCTCCTTTTTTAGCCTGGAAGCGAAAGCAATCGATATCACCCTCTTTTTCAATTACGCCGNTGAATCCCAAAGGAATTGAAAGGTGGGTTTNAGTCGCTTCTTTGATTCCATTGTTTGGTTCTACCTCTTGAATGGANGGGAAATTGGAAATTTTAATGTTATTGGGACTCGGAGCGAATAAGCCATTTTCTTCCGGGTGATAAGCAAGCGTATCGCTGCCGTCATCTGGAAGAGTTATGGTTTTTTTGAATGGCCCCTTGGGATCTCCCAGAAAAGTGAACTCTACTGATTTCCCTGCTTGCCCACCAGATGGAACCACGACGCGAGGTCGGGGGAAAGATCCAATATGGAGACGGTACCTGTAAGAATTACTTCCCCGGTAAGAAGATTCCCTCATTTCGATAAAGTACTTTCCAGTCTTGGGNGCAATGATACTGGTGGTTGAATCTTGTAGCAGAAGTTCAGAGTCATCGGAGGATGCGATTTCGAAAAAATTCTCATCTAGGATTGCCAGATAAGGATCGAATAAAGGACCAGAGAGCCGGATAGCTTCCACCTCCGCACTAATTCTTTGTCCTTCCGTGGCGTTGAATTCATAGTAGTCAACATCTTCATTAAGGGCGACTCCATTGATGGTGGAATTCAATTGAATTTCCTGAGCTTCTTCAAAGGATGAATTGGGTTCTTTCTCTGGGACATTTGGGTATGGCCCAACCCAGAAAGTGACAAGTTTAGTGATTCCATGAAGCGTCCTAACTCTCATTTCATGTTGGCCAAATTTTGCATCCGGTGAAATCGAAAAAGTTGTGCTGATTTTTTTTCCGCTCTCCATTTTTAGATCACCAGCGACAATGTCATCATCATAGAAAAATATTTCTTGTGCATCCTGCAGTCGATTTCCGTTGATGACTACTTTTTGCTGGGTTCCTTTTTGACCGCCCCGGGGAAGCAAGGACGATATAAGCGGTTCAGTAGCAGAAAGAAAACAGGAACCAATCAGAAATAGAAATGGAAAGTACCTCATGAACTCCTAATGGGTAAAAAAAGAAGACCGAACCTATTCACATAGAGCCTTTCGAGTAAGTAAAAATTAAATTTAGGCACAAAGTTCTTCAATGACCTTGCCACCATCCACAATTTCCATAGGTCTGTCGCCAGGAGCCATAAGCTCTTTATCAGCGACAATTCCGATGCGGTCGTAGACAGTAGTTGCAAGATCTTCTACAGAAAGTGGATTGTCTTCCGGGGCAGTTGCGAAGGCGTCAGAAGAACCATATACCTGACCTCGAGTAATCCCTCCGCCCGCTAAAGCAACACTAAATACTCGGGGGTAGTGATCCCGTCCATTATCCTTGTTGATTTTTGGGGTTCGGCCAAATTCGGAGGACATCATTACCAGAGTACTATCTAACATCCCTCTTTCATCTAAGTCCGAAATAAGGGAGGCAAAAGCTTTGTCTAAATCAGGGCCGTATTTATTAAACCCAGATTCAATATTTTGGTGCATGTCCCATCCTCCGTAAGTGAGGGAAACAAACCTTACCCCGGACTCAACGAGACGGCGTGCGAGAAGCATTCTTTGGCCAGCGGAATTCTTACCATAACGCTCTTTAACTTTTTCGGTCTCCTTAGACATATCAAAAGCTTCCCGGGCTTCTTTAGAATTAATTAAAGAATAGGCTTCATTATAAAATTTGTCCATGGCCCCGAGAGAATCAGATTTTTCAACCCTCCTGAAATGATCATCCACGGTATCGAGTAAAGAGCGACGCTTGGAAAAACGATCTTNGGTCATTCCTTTGGGTAAGGACAAATCTCTAACCTCAAACTTTTCGTTAGCGGGATCTGAACCAAGACCAAAGGGACCATAAGAAGAACTTAGATAACCACTCCCTGCAAATTCATTGGGGACATTCGGGACACATACATAGGGAGGTAAATTCTTACGGCTACCCAGTTCATGAGAAACTACAGAGCCAAAACTTGGAAATTTGATCGCCGGGCTAGGNTTGTAGCCGGTAAACATATTATGAGTGCCACGTTCATGNGCCGCTTCCCCATGGGTCATCGATCGACAAATCGTGATCTTATCGGCAATTTTCGCAGACTCTTTGAAATTCTCACTGAAATGAACCCCGGGGATTTTGGTCTTTATACTTCCAAATGGACCCCGGTATTCAAGGGGAGCAAANGGTTTNGGGTCCCAAGATTCNTGGTGAGCCATTCCGCCNGGTAAATAAATATGAATNACGCTTTTTGCNGGACCCTCAAAGGATTTGTAAAACTTTTGGGCACCATGTGCTTTGATCCGCAAAAAATCTCCGAGAGTGAGACCCAGTCCACCGACTAAACCAACATGCATGAATTCACGCCTCGAGAAATGCAAAGGCAACTCAGAACAAATAGAATTTTTCATAGGCAATTATGTAAAAACATTAAATAATCACAATTAAATGTCACGACAAGTCGATTTTATCCCTTTTATTTTTGAAAACANTTAAATTGCATTGCAATAAATAAAACACAATAGAAATAAAAATATTGCAATGCAATTCATTTTCTTGTTTGCTTCATGCAGTGGCTAAAGGAAAAACAGTAACCATTCGAGTCTCCGAAGAGACTTTTGATGAAGTGAAGCAAGTGTGCTCTGAGCTTGGGGAAACCTATAATTTTAACCAATTTGTAAACCAGAGTTTAGCCGCAATTCTCGATGTTATTCACCACCAAGGGTCGGATATTCCAGTTCCCAGGTTCGCAATGATGGCACGACTCATGCGCGAGTTTGAAGAAAAGAAATTTTCAGAATCCGTGAAGAAGAAATGAAGATGGATTCATCCAAAGCACCGTTGGTTCCTTTTTGGAGAATTGGAAAGCGATTAGTCCTTCCAAGTTTCATTTTCTGTTTTTTCCTCTTCTTCTTGATGTCGAAAGATGAATTGGTGGAAAAATTCTTAGGAAATGTATCCAGTGTAGTGCAATTAGGATTAGCATACGGTTCGCAAATTGGGATGTGGTTGTCCGGTGCTTTTCTTGTTCAAAGATTGATAACGGTTTTCTTCTGGGATGGTTTGATTGCCGGGATTTCTAGTCGGCCAGTACCCCGACTTCCCAAAGATGTAACCGCTATGATTCTTTTTGGAGTTGCGTTGATGGGGGTTCTTGCCACCGTCTTCGAACAATCGATAACTGGAATTTGGGCAACTTCCGGGGTTTTTGGCATCGTGGTAGGGATTGCCCTGCGAAATGTTATTCTCGATGTTTTTATCGGACTTTCGATGCATGTGGAGCAGCCCTTTCGAATCGGAGACTGGGTAATGGTTCATCAAAACAGAAGGGAAACGCATATTATTGGGCAGGTAATTGAAATTAATTGGCGTACTACTCGATTAAAAACAACCGAAAAAAATATGATTGTGGTTCCGAATAGTAGGATGGGGGAAGCAATATTGACCAACTACATGAAGCCAAAGCCTCATTTTCGTGTCGATTTGGAATTTGTATTAGATTACTCGGTGCCGCCAAACCGAGCGATAAGAATACTCACTGCTGCCATTCATTCCCTAGTCGATGATTGTAAGTTTCTTTCGGCACCGGAGCCTGAAATTCGACTTCACAAATCCCTTAATCATGGCCAGGGCTATGAAGTTCGGTATTTTATTTTACCGGTTAATATATCTCCGAATGAATCGAAGCATATTGCTGGAAAATCGATTCTGGAGCATTTGATTCAGGCCGGCTTGACTCCTTCCATTTCGAAAGAGAAAATTTTANTAGAAAAAGATCTCGATTATGCAAAAGCCGCGACTGAGGATCAACCAGAGCCATCTTTGGTGGTTGCTAATTTTGATCTTTTTTCTGTGATGACCGACGAAGAAATTTCGATGCTTAAGCAATCGGAAAAGAAAATGGAAATTTCGGCGGGTGAAGTCCTTTATGAAGAAGGAATCGAGGAAGATGTCTTGTACCTGGTAGCGGAAGGTTTGCTCCGCTCCTATTATTTATTGGATGGAAGTGATGAAGAGAAGAAAATAGATCATCTTTCGGTCGGGATGCATTTGGGGGAAGACTGTGTGATGGGTCGTCAAATGAGATCCTCCTCAGTCCGGGCCGTATCGGATGCGGTGCTGATTCGGTATNCCGGTTCCATAGTTCGAAAAATTGCCAAAGGAAACGGTAGGTTATTAGCCTTATTAAATCAAAACCTTTCCTTGCGAAGTGATAAAATTAAACAAAGTAAGTGGCAATTAAAGCCAAAGAAAGACGCTAAGAAAAAAAGCAAAACGAGCGTAAAAGAAACGATTCAAACTTTCTTTTCCGATTTGTTTCCTGATTCTAATTCTCCAAAAACCGAACCATCATGAAATTCCTAAGAAATTCCTTCATCCTTCTTTTAACTTACGGGTCGATTTTATCGCAGCACTCGTTTTCCCAAGAGGGATCTTATCCTGAAGTTGATATGGTTTCGGATCGGATTCGGCTGAGTTATGTAAATCCAAGCCGATGTATTCAACTACTCAAATTATATGGAGTGCGGGTAGACACTGCATTGGGCCCGATTGACCGTTCCAAATTACCTATTGTCGTAGCTTTGCCAGAAACCAAATTTCACGAAACAATACCCGATCACGAAAAAGTTTTTCCACAAACCGAAACCGATCCGATTAATGAATTGTTACTTTTCTATGATTCCGCTGATCCTGTTTCAGCTGGGGAAATAAGGAAAATTGTAGATCAATACATTGATTTGCCGGCAAGAAAAATCATGATCGAGGCCATGGTCTTGGAGATTTCATCCTTATCTCTTGAAGAGTTAGGTGTGGAATGGGAATTCAACTCAGGAAAAGAGGGAATTTCAGGGGGGAATTTTGTAAATAAAAAACTCAGTGGCGCTAATCTTGAAGAAAAAAATAAATTAATTNTAGGNANNATNAANNATCCTTCTCCNGNGNCNGCACANCTNGGNNTAACTNTNACNAATGTTTTNAATGAATTCAATNTAAGANTAGANGCTTTNGTNGAGGAAGGCTCTGCTCAAATTCTNTCNCGTCCCAGTGTGCTGACTTTGGATAATCGTATGGCTTACATCAATGTTTCAGAAAAAATTCCCATTGCGAACACCAAGTTTGTCAAAGATTATGTGAGTGCAGTTGATTTTCGCGATGTTTCTGCAGGTATTGAATTAGCGGTGCGTCCAAGAATAAGTCGGGGAGGTGACGAAGTATCGCTACAGATCAATGCATCCGTTTCCGCCCGGGTACCAGGCAAGGATACCAATGTTCTCGGGAAGGATGATATCCTATTAGCTTCTGCTCCGACACTATCGATTCGGGAAGTAAAAACCTATGCTCGAATTGCCAATGATACCCCTTTTATCGTAGGTGGTTTGATCGCCAAAGACTCCGAGCAAACCACCCAAAAAGTNCCNTTCATTGGAGACATTCCACTTTTGGGTAAACTTTTTCAGTCTAATAATGAGACGGGGCAAAAGAGAGAAGTGATTATTGTTATCACACCCTCGGTTTTACCAGAAGATTCTGCAGTTCATGCCAGTATGCCCAATGACGATGATCTCTTTGATCAATTCGGAAACCGGCTTTTTCGGGATGCTTACCGAATAAGAGCTGAGGATACTTTTGANCTCCGTTATCTTACCGAGAATCAAAGCCTCNAGAAACTGCAAAAAGTTGCGGACCGGATTGTCCAAGATCATGCAAAGTACGGAAGGATTTACCCTTACCAAAAATTCGCTGATGGATCGATCCCAGGCGAGGATGCTTTGGTTCGTCGACAAATTTATGAAGTTCTTAAGAGACAGGATGCTTCAGCGATTCTGGACTCTGAAAAATTGATCTTTTTCAAACCTGATGATGAGGTAGGAGCAGGGTTCAAAGTCCAATTTTTAGCGGAGTTTCTAAAAGAAAATGCCCCTTTTGTACTTACGGAGAAAGGAGATGGGCGAGCGGTTGGATTATGTTTTCGATTAACCCGCACCTCAACCGAAGCGGATGAATTGCTTATGGAACCGGTGCCTGAAATAAAGATTGTGGATTGTTCGAATGAAGAGACATGGAGGAAACTACTTCTTCAATCCAACGCTCAAAAAAATGGAGAAACTCAAAAACAAGTGATTTTTCTTCGTCATCAAAAAGATTTGGAGCGATTAAAGACCGCGATTTTGATGAAGAAGATTATTTCTCTCAATGCATCAGATTATATCCTTAAACTTAAGAATTTCACCCGGGGTCGATTGTTAAGGATGCCGAGCATTCGGGAGGAAGATGTTGAATTAATCGATGCGGATGTTGCCACTTGCTTTTATCATTCGGAATTGTATTACTCGGCACTTAGGGCATCGTTGCAAAAGGATTTTGTCGCCTTTAGACAGGCATTATCAGGTACGGATTACGAAGCTTTTTTACGGTAGTATTCGGAAACTCTTTTTCGCAAACCTTGAGAAGAAATCATCTTCATGACTGAGTTTTTATTAGTTATCTGAATTTGTTAATCTTTTTTAAGAAAGCATTGCAAGAGAAGCCGACAAACATGGCCATATCTTGATCTCCAGGGAGAACAATTACCGGAGAGAGATCAGGCGGGCGTACCTTATATGCTCGTTTAAGGCAGGCTTCCATGGCGGGTGCTGCCTCTTTTGCCTTTTTACCGAGCAGTTCAATGGTTCGGGCTGCATGCATCACCACGATTAAATTTTGGTGCTCCAATTCTGAAATAAGAGTGGATAAAGCAGGTTGTTTTTTTCCATTTTCAAAAAGGATATTGGCTACTTCAATACGAACCGAGGGGGAGGGGTCTTTCAAATGATTGAGTAAAATCTGGAGGCAGCTTTTTGTAAGTCGCTCTTCGGTTGCAGCCAAACCTATGGCTGTCCAATAGCGAATTGCTGAATCTTTGGATTTAAGGTTTTTGAGAAAGGCTTGCTCATTTGCCCGTCCAACCATTTCGGCGGCATCAATGATTGATTTCCAGGGGATAATCCCGGATTTACCTACTTCCCATCCGCTTGAATTTTTACTCATGTTCCAGGCCTCATATTCAGGGATGAATCCCCAATCCCGGATTTGAATTGCATGGTGAAGATGCTCTTTTCGCATCCTCAGAAGAATTTCTTGATGTTGAGGAGAAAAAGCTAAATTCTTCAAATTTTGATCGTCTTTCTCGCAATCATATAATTCCTCAACCGGTCTTCTGGAGTTGATAAAATGCTGAAGTGGATCCGATTTCTTTTTTTTAGNCTTTTTTANTTTATAAAATTCATGCCTGATTTCTCCGATATCTGGCCATGCNNTGGGTTGATTATATCCTAAGTGAGGCATGTAATTGCGAATGTANAGNTATCTTTGNTCCCTTACGGAACGGGCAAAATCNCTNACCTCGTCGACNCGGTCACGATGACCGAANACATATTTTCTTNCTTTTNNAATNNNGGAGCCNANAAAAGGANTCCCCTGCATNAGGCTTGGAATAGGGGTNTCGGAAAGACTGAGNACTGTNGGTCCAAAATCAACAAAAGTTACCAACCGANCCAAGGTTTCTCCCGATTGAGCCGGTGCNAGGTGTTGCCATTTTTTCGGGAAGCGGACNAGTAGNGGNATATGCATTCCGCTATCNANCAGGGCACGTTTATGCCTTGGTATGCCAGANCCATGGTCNGAAAAGAAAAATACNATCGTGTTTTCATNNAGACCATCGNTTTTAAGCNGTTGCAGAATCGTTCCAACTTCTTGGTCCATCNTGGTTACGCAGTCGAAAAAACGGGCCAAGGTTTTTCTTANGACNGGAGTGTCNGGGTAGTATGGAGGAAGGGTGACTTTTTGAAAGTCATGAATTTGTCCGNTGGTTANTTNAGATTGTATTTCGCTTCTGAATTTTTCATGAGACCAAACCATGGATCGGCTCTGGTGAGAAGTCATGAGATTAATGACTGAAAAGAAAGGCATGTCATGGTNGGGTCTTTTTCTCCAATCAGCATCCGCAGAGTTAAGATTCCATGAACGATCAANGATTTGCTGANAATTTTCAGAGTTGTAATCCGTCTTTACATTATTGGTAGTAAAATATCCTCTTTTTTTGAGCAGGGAGGGGAAACCCGAAAAAGATTTTGGAAGCGGGAATCCAGAGCGCATGTGCTGAGTTCCCATACTGGGGGGAAGGCAACCTTGAATTAAGCAAGACCGGGATGGGGAGCATACCGGAGCAGAAGCAAATGCAGAAGTGAACCGAATACTTTCTTTTGCTAATCGATCGATATTTGGAGTGATTGCATCCTTATCTCCGTAACAGCCCAATACTGGACTCATATCCTCTGCAGTAATCCAGAGAATATTGGGGGTATCCGCTTTCGAGTAAGACCAAAAGAGTTGGGAGCCAAAAACGAAAATGAATAATGGAAGCTTTATTTGGTTCATGCTGAAGTTCAAAAGAAAGAACTTTGGTAAGGCAATCTATGATTTTTATTTTGCTTAAATTACTAAGAAAAACGTTTCAGTTACAAAATAAAGATTAAATAACATGTAAAAAAGATAAAACATTATATATTAAATATAATAATGNACTATAAATGCTCAAATGAACAAACTTGTAAATAATCGAAACTTGGAAGAAATTTTGCTTGAGACTTCGCCAACTTTAATTTTGCTTCCGAAACTTGAATTGCTGATCAATAAAGAGGAGCCAACGCTTGAAGATGTTTTAAAGATCTGTTCGCACGATAAGGGATTATTTGAGAAATTAACTCGAAGGTCAGGTTCTGGAACCAATCAGGAAGACTTTGCCAGAGATATTCTTTTCAAAAAAGGTCTTGGTTTTTTAAAAAGTTTGGCAATTCGTACGATGAATCAAGAAATTTTTGATTTACCCCTTGGTTTGAATGGAATGTCCACCCAACAACTTAAAAGAAGATCCATTCTGCTTGCCCGTTTTCTTAAGCGATTTGCAGATGATTTGAGATTTGAGCCCGATCATCTCTATATGGCTGGGCTCTTATATAATTTCTTCTATGTTTCATATGAGCAATTGATTAAGGCCGGAAGGTTCACAGAGGAATCTTTTTCTGAAGTGCGTACNGAGACAGTCAAGATAACTTCTGAAACTTTGCAAAAATTTGGTTTCGGATCTTGCATTATTCCTATTCTGGAGGATTCAGTTTTGGATATTGAGCAGACGCGAAATCCCTGTGAACAAGCTTTGCTTCGTATCGCTAATAATATTTTGGCAATTACCGAGCAAAATAATTTTACAGTCGGAAGGAAAACTCCTGTTAATCAAAAAATGTTGGAGGTTACAGGATATTCAGAAAAAGAAATCCTAAACCTGCTCAAGGAACTTTCTAGAAACTACAAGGGCACCTCTGCAGTCTGGTCCAAGTAATTAATATTTTATTATTAGCAATGATTTCAAAGAGATTTTTTTATCTATTTTACGCTCCCTGGACCACATTAAATCCTTCAAATTCAGGATGACCCAAATAGAGGTGTCCCCGGTCGCCTGCACCCGAATGTGCTTTACGGAATGCTTCGGACTTGGTCCAGGCTTCAAAATCAGATTCGGATTTCCACTGGGTATGAGAAGCATAGAGAATGTGGTCTTCCTTGCTTGGTCCTTTGAGTAAATTGAAACCTACAAAACCGGGCACGTTTGTAAGATAGGTGTTTCGACTCGTCCAGATTTCTTCGAAGTCTTTTTCATGGCCTTTTACAATTCGAAACCGGTTCATGGCAATAAATGATGTCATAGAATTTTCAAAGGTTACCAATCGGACTGCTTGATGCGAACTTTTTTAACAAAGGGATTACTCCATATAATGGATAACATCGGTTGTTAGAAATCAATCCATACGGTCCTTATGAATCGGAAGAAAGGAATAAAATCCTTTTCCTTCGCATCCTAACCAGTCTTTAAAATAGAATTCAATTGCCAGATGGAATGAGATCAACCAAGAAAATAAGAATGAAGATGTGGAAGGTTGNATTTCTAGGCTATTGTGGAGCTGTNCTCTACCTTTCGAGTATGAGTCCAAGTCAATTGCCAGATGGTGAAGTGGTCATTTCNGATAAAGCNCTTCACATGCTTGAATATGGCCTGATGGGAATATTGGCTTGGGGTGCTTTTGGTCGAAGTGCAAGCGGGTTCCCTTGGGGTTTGTTGACTTTTTGTGTTTGTTTCGGAATTGGAGACGAGTGTTTTCAGGATTGGCTGGATCATGCTCGCTCTCCCGATGTTTGGGATGCAGCTGCTGATGCGGTTGGAGCCTTTATTGGCTTACTTCTTTCCATGGTTTTCTGGAAACGTTAGAATTTTCTAGTCTCCTTTTTTTTCTTTGGCCTTGCCATGTCAGGAATGGTGAGAAAGAAAAAGAAATGAAACCAAAAAAGGCAGACTCATCTTTAAATCAACCTTCTCTCACTCGTCGTTCCTTGTTTAAAGGCTTGGGTGCCGGGGTAACCTTAAGTGCATTTTCCGTTCCTGCAGCTTACAGCAAAGAAAGCAAAAAAGAGAAAAAAAGAGGAGTAAGTAAAGGAAGAATCAAGCAGTCAGTTGTTTCTTGGTGCTTCGCTGATCATTGGAGTGTGCAAGAAACTTGTAATCAAGCAAAGCGGCTTGGCTGCCAGAGTATTGAGCTGATTGATTCCAAAGATTGGAACACTTTAAAGGAGTACGATCTCACCTGTGCCATTTCTGGAATTCCAGTCGAGGGAAAGCCTTTTATCAAAGGTTTTAATAACCCAGATTATCACGGTTGGTTAACCCAGGCTACGAAGCAGGCAATTGATGAGTCCGCTGATTTTGGATGTCCAAATGTCATCGCATTTACTGGATATGAAGAAAATTTTTCGTTGGAAGATGGGGCAAAAAATTGCGTTCAAGGCTTCAAGAAAATAGCATCCCATGCGGAAAAAAAGGGGGTGACCATCTGTCTTGAAATGTTGAATACTCGNGATGGATCCGATCCAAATAAAGGACATCCAGGTTATCAGGGAGATCATATCGATTACTGCTTGGACATTGTGAGGNGNGTGGGTTCTCCGAGGGTGAAATTACTCTTTGATATTTATCATGTCCAGATCATGGANGGGGATGTTATCCGAAGGATTGGAGAGTGTGCAGATTATATCGGCCATGTTCATACTGCCGGAAATCCGGGTCGTGGGGAATTGGATAATAATCAGGAAATTAATTATCCGCCTATTATGCAGGCTCTTTTAGACATTGGCTACGATGGGTTTGTAGGTCAGGAATTCATCCCAACTCGAGATCCAGTAATCGGATTAACGGAAGCAGTTGAGCTTTGTGATGTTTGATTTTTGAAGATTCCGGATTGATTCTCCTCTGCAACCTGACTACTTTAGGAGAGTAGAGGATATGGTGGAAAAACTTCGATTTATTGATTTATTTTGTGGTGTTGGTGGTTTTCGATCTGCGTTAGAGCGAAACGGGCATCAATGTGTTTTTTCTTCTGATTTAGATAAGGATGCACAGCATACTTATGAGAGAAATTTTCGAGAAAAACCAATGGGTGACATCACCAAGATTTCTGCTTCAGAGATCCCTCCCCATGATGTGATCTGCGGAGGGTTTCCCTGCCAACCATTTAGCATATCTGGCAATCACCAAGGTTTTAAGGATGGGCGAGGAACTTTGTTGCATGAAATTTTACGGATTACCAAGTATCATCAGCCTAAAGTTCTCCTATTGGAAAATGTNAAGAACTACCAAAGTCATGGGGGTGGAAAAACATTGGCAACAACAATAAGACTCTTGGAAGAAGCCAACTATCAAGTAAACTTTGAGGTTCTGAATGCTTCGAGATATGGAATCGCTCAAAAAAGAGAAAGAATATATTTTGTTTGCTTTCGGAAAGATTTAAAGATTTCCGNTTTTTCTTTTCCAGAACCGANCGATGAACTTGTTTCATTAGAAGATCACTTGCTTTGCCCAAAGGATCCNAGACTNAAAGAACTTATCATTGAACGTNCTGANCTGAGGCTGNATAAGATCTTGCCNAAAGANGNANAAAANCGTCCCCTTCGAATCGGCACTGTCGGAAAGGGAGGTCAGGGTGAAAGGGTTTACAGTACCAAGGGTCACGCCATTACTTTGTCTGCTTTTGGCGGTGGAATNGGAGCCAAGACTGGAATGTATTTAGTCGNTGGAAGGGTTCGCCGGTTACATCCAGAGGAATGCCGTAGGCTCATGGGATTTCCAGAAGACTTCCGTTTTCATCCAAGTCGTAATGTAAGTTTTAAATTGTTTGGTAATTCGGTTATCGTCCCAATTGTAAGCAAAATATTTTATAGCATTGAACAATCTTTATTCAAAAAGAATCTCGAGGCCGCTTAATTTCCTGAATTTAAGAGCGATTCATTCTGGATGCTAATAAGATCTGCAAAAAATACCTTGGGGTGTTTAATTGGATGTGCCATTGGGGACCTTGGAGCTATTTTTCTTTTTCAAAGATATTTCCATCCAGAAAGCATCCCTCAAGAGTTATGGACTTTGGTTTGGATCATTGCGATGAGTTCGGGGATTTGTACTAGTATTCTTTTAGAGACGATAATTTTATGGAAGCAATTAGGTCCCAAAGAAGCATTTTATACGGCCGTAGGTATGAGTTTGATATCGATGGTGCTTATGGAGGNGGCGATGAACATAGCCGATTTTGCCATGATGGGAGAACCTGCTGTCACCTGGTCTATTCTTCCTTTTACCTTAGGGGCAGGTTTTTTAGCAGCATGGCCCTATAATTTTTGGAGGCTTAAAAAATATGGAAAATGTTGCCATTGAGTATAACGGCATCCCTTGATGTATGACTTCTTTTCCTTGATCTTTGGAGGTAATCCCTTCTAATCTATCATCACAAATGAAGCTTTTGCACCGTGAAGATGTTTTGGAAGCAGGCTATGACCTGCCGAACACTGGTTTATGTGCCAATATCGGCACGTCTGAGATGGAAGAACTTCGTTTTGGTGGCGAGTGGATCTTGGCGGAGGATGAAACCTTGGTTGCCGATGGTCACGAGCAACGATACCTTTACATGGTGGTTTCCGGCGAAGTTGCGATTACCAAAGTTAATGATCAAGGCAAGAGCCAACAAATCGCGACTCTAGGAACCGGTGCTGCGTTTGGTGAAATGGCATTTTTGAGTGGTGGAGTTGCCTCTGCAAATGTTCAATCTATTGGGGAAACTATTCTTTGGCGATTGGACCATGAAAGGTTGCTTGGTTTTATAGCTGAGCATGGGGTTGCCGGTGGTCAGCTTTGTCTTAATGTCGCAAGTATTCTTTCTGGCCGTCTGGTTGACGGTAACAAGAAAGTGGTCGATATGGGGAAGGAATTGCAGACTTCCCTTGCACAATTGCAACAAGCCTCTTCTGCGGATGCAGGTAAGGATCAGGCACTCAAGCAAATGCAGGGCAAAGTTGCCAATATGCAGAATGCCTTCAGAGGAAGTGCGGTTAAAAAGTCCTCGAATATTCTAACCATTGCAGCATCCGTGGTTGCTGTACTAAGTACTTTGGGCATGGTAGGCTTGCTGGTCTCGATGGACGACTCTGCTGCCCGTGAAGCAGTTACCTTATCCAAGAAAGTAGAAAAATTAGAGGCTAATGAAGAATTTTATCTCGGGCTCAAAAAGAAACTCGAGGATGAAAATTTGGATCTCGTTGAGAATGGCAAATCCTTGGTTGAAGAAAAAGAGCAATTAGCATCCACCATATCTCGCTCCATGGAAGATATTCAAGATCTCAAGGATCAATTGAGAATTAAAGACCGAGAGCTTTCGCAAGCAAAGGATGACATTGTTAGAGCTCAGCGAATCAGCCCGGAACCGATGGTTCAAAAGTCCGTGCCCAAGGAGCCAGTGATTTCAAAATCTGCAGTGGAGGAAGCGATTGAATGGTCCAAGACCCATACGACCTTGGTCTTCCCGATGCTAGTAGCAGTTAAAGACAAGCCGGTAACTTTGCAGGATGCAAAGCAAATGGTGAAAATTCCAGTGCAAGTCGGGAAAATGGTCAGAGCAAAAGGCTACCATCCTCAATCCGCTGATTTTCTGGTAGTTGCCCAAGAAAAGAGTGACAAGTTCCTGGCTACCATTCGAATCGAGAATTCAAACTTCGTGGATCTGCTCATGCCTAAGTTTCAAAATCGTGCCAGCACGATTGACCGTGGACCAGTGAATCCCCTGCTGGTTGCTCCAAAGCGTTCGACCCCAACTCCTGCATCCTCGAGCAGAGCCCCAGTTTCAAACGCTTCGGTTTCTTCCAACCGTTCTGCCTCCTCTCTTGCAACTCCAGCGAAAGCTTCGGTATCCGCAACTCCTACGGTTGTAAAAGGNAAAGCAATTAATGCNCAGAAACCAGAAGACATGCTAGGATCAATGGATTCAAGCACCCAAGCAAAAAAGGTGGATACAAGTGATCATGGAGCTAATTGTGTATGCAAAGATTGTCGTGCTAAAAAGATCGGCAAAGGAAGTCTTTTCCCGGACCCCTAATTTTTTCAATTGGCTNTATAAAGACTTACTTGNCAAAAAGTGCCTGAAGACCGGCACCGGCAAGAGCACAGCCAATNGCAATTAGTAAGTATGCGGTTCGATTGTTCCATCGGACCAGTTTNTCCCAACTNGAGTACCAGTANACCGAGACCTCTTGTCCATGNCGATATCGTTTTAGATCGGCAAGAAGGTCGGTAATCTTTTGGTATCGTTCCTCTCGGTTCCTTTTCAGCGCCCGTAAACAAACTGCCTCTAAGTCTTTGGGGATAAGCTTCTGTGGTACTCTTTCTCTCGGGAGTGGGCATGGATCTTCCAGAAGCATTTTCTTGATCTCAATAATATCTTCCCCTTTCGCGAAAGACTGGAGGGTGAGGATTTCGAAAAGAATAATCCCCAAGGAAAAAATGTCAGATCGGGCGTCAATGTTTTCATCCCCTCTGGCAATTTCCGGGGACATATACAGGGGGGTTCCATAATGCCTGCCAACAGGGGTAAGTTGTAAGTCTTTACTTTTAGGATCCGAAGGGAAATCCTTGTCTATTATGGAGTTTGAGCCGGTAACTTTTGCCAATCCCCAATCCAGAACATAAACCTCACCAAACTTGCCAACGATGATGTTTGCAGGCTTGAGGTCTCGGTGAATGACACCGAGATCATGAGCAAATGCCATGGTCTGGCAAACTTGGATGAGAATATCCAATAATCTGGGAAGTGGAAAGTCATCCACCACCTCGGGTACTTCCTGAGCGAGGTCAAAAAGAATTTTTCTCAAATCTCTCCCATCCACTTTTTTCATGGTGAAAAAGAGTTGTCCTTCCCGGTCTCTTCCTAATTCATAGACTGGNAGCGTTCCTGGATGTTGNATATTGGCGGTAACCCTAGCTTCACGCAAAAATCTTTTGGTCTCGATATCAGAGTTTCTTAAGTCTGCATGTAATGTCTTGTAAGCGACGGTGCGACTCAGGTTTTGATCCGTCGTGAGATAGAGCTTTGCGGTTCCTCCTTCGGCCAACAGTTTTAAATCGTCATACTTCAGGGAACCACTTTTCCATGCTGTCGGAAGATTAAGGTCAGTTTCCTCTTGATCGAGATGGGGTTGAACTGGCTCAGATCTTATCATAGTTGAATAAACTTACACAAAGTTTTCCCTTCATGCAAGTGATCGCCTTTTCTTATTTCGGGGAGGGCATCTTTTGACCGATATGGGAAATATTATGAGCGTCTCCAAGCTTCACCTGTCTGTGCCTTTCCCGCAGGCTTTCCTTTTTCTCAATAGATATTTGATCATGGCATTTTGGACAGGATACTCCATCTTCGAATTTTGCCGAATTTAGATCTTCCTTGGATAGGGGCCAGCGGCACCCAAAGCATAATTGACTCTCCCCGTCTTGGAGACCATGCACAACAGACACTCGATGATCAAAGAGGAAGCATTCGCCCATCCATTTACTTTTTTCAGGCTTAATTTTTTCTAAATAATTCAAGATNCCCCCTTTCAAATGATAAACTTCTTCAAATCCATGTTGAAGTAGGTGNGAGGATGCTTTTTCACATCGAATGCCACCCGTACAAAACATCGCAACTTTCTTATTTTTCTTTTTGGACAGGTTTGCTTGAACAAATTCATGCCATTGGCGAAAGGTTTTGGTTTCTGGATTTACCGCNCCTTCAAAGGTGCCCAAGGCTATCTCATAGTCATTTCGGGTGTCAATGACGGTCATTTCGGGGTCATTAATAATNTCATTCCATTCTTCGGGATCGACATATTGACCCACAAGTTCATTTGGATTTACGGAATCATCTCCTAGCGTGACAATTTCTTCCCTTAGGAAAATTTTTAATCGATAAAAAGTCTTTCGGGGAGAAAAGGACTCCCTAGCCCTTAGGTCTGAAAAAAGTTCGTGTTCCTTGATCCAATCAAAAAATTCATGCACTTCTGAATCCAAACCNGAAATGGTGGCGTTAATGCCTTCTTTGGCTAANATNATGGTACCAAGAATNGAGNNCCGATTTCCTTCCTCTTGAAGTTTTTCCTTCCACTCCTCAAAATCGGGAAATGGAATAAATTTATAGAAGGTAAGAATCGTTTGTTCCATAAATTACATTATGTTCTTTAAAAGGATCATCAATCGCAAAGGAATCTGTAAATAAATTTTAATTTTAGATTCCTTTTAAATTGTTTTTTCAGGCAATACGGANGGTCGCAATAGCTTGCCATCAGTACTGCACCAGGAGCACTTGNGTAGACTCCANCTTCAGCCCAATACTTCTCNGGNNCAAACTTTGGTATTTGTTCAAAGACATAGAAATTCATTTTTTGCCTATTTATTTTTTTGAAAATAAATTTATCGGATAGCAAATCGTAAATTTCTTTCGATAAGATGTTTTCCCCGTTGAATTTGATCAATCCTGATATACTTTTCTTGGTATGAACCCAGATGAAATGATTACGGAGTTGAAACTTGCACTTCCACCAGTGCCCAAAGCTGCAGGTCTTTATAAGCCTGTGTTAATGCTGGGAGATTTTGTTTATTTTTCGGGTCATTTACCCATCCTGTCAGATGGCTCAATGATTACTGGAAGGGTAGGAACNGAANTATCCATAGAAGAAGGAGCNGCAGCTGCTCGACANGTCGGTCTCTCGGTTTTGTCATCCCTCAAAGAAAAGCTGGGTTCATTGAATCAAATTTCAAGNTTGGTTAAACTTTTGGGNATGGTGAATGCCCCCTCCAGTTTTTCGGAACATCCAAAAGTGATCAATGGATGTAGTGAACTTTTTCGGGAAATATGGGGTGAAGATTTGGGGGTTGGGGTGAGAAGTGCTTTTGGGGTTTCGGGCCTACCGGGTAATGCTTCGGTTGAAATCGAAGGTATTTTTCAACTTGCTCAATGAGCCTCTCGCGGAAAATTGGAATTTTATTTCTTCTCTTTACGGTCGCTTTGCTTGTCGCTTATTTCTTTCACGCTTCCTTGCTTGCCCGGTATGCAAAGTGGTTTCATCTACAAAATGCAACCAAAGGAGCGGATGCGATTATCTGCCTTTCGGGAGGGAAATTCACCCGAGTACCAGAAAGTTTACGGCTTTGGAACCAAGGGTTTGCCCCCTTGCTTTTCGTAACNGATGAAAAGCCAAGGAACTCAAATCTTAAGGATTTGGAACTGAGTAATCTGAAATTTGCGAATGAAGTGACCAGAAGAATGAAATTTCAGGCCAAATGGGAGCTGTTGCCGTCTACTACAGGAGGGGCGACCTCGACCTTTGATGAAGCCCAAGACACTCTCGATTATGCAGAGAAAAAAGGTTGGAAAAAAGTCATTCTGGTAACGGATGAATTCCATACCCGACGTTCGATGCTTGCCTTCACCAAGGTATTTGAGGGAAGTCAGATAGAGGTACAAATCGCAGGGGCCCCCAATGAAATCTTTGATGCCATGAATTGGTGGAAGTCGGATTCCGGTATCCTTGCCTACTTTTCAGAATCAATTAAATATCCGATTTATTGGCTTTGGGATGATGAACCTAAAGTTGTAGAGAATAATTAGGCTGAAAGAACTTAGACCTTATCAGGAACCACATAAGGTGGTCGATATTGTCGGCTCAATAATTGGTTTGCTTCCTCATCACCCTTAATGGATTCAGTGCTTGCATCGAATGCAAGGGTACGCCCAACGATATAATCGGTTTCCTCAAGCTTTAGGCCATTGTCCTTGAGGTGCTCCTGCATGCGTTCGAAGTATTCGGATGCTTTTGGGTTAGTCCCGAAGGGTTTTGTTTTTTTGCGGAACGAAGTTTTTTCACCGAGTCGGTACGAAACATTTGCCAAGTGGCAGAGGCCACTGGATACATGGCCCTCGTAAACATGGGCGTCCAAATCTACTTCCTTACGGCTGCGAACCGCTTGAATGAAGTTCTCGAATATATCAACATCACCCCGGTCAGCCAATGGATCCTTAATATTCTTAATCCCATGGGTCTCCCTGCTTTGCGCATTGGTCTGTTTCGCATTTTGATCGAAATACACATGATTGGAAACCCCCATGTTAGTCTTTCCTTCAAGCCCGCGAACATCGAAAACAAGCAATGATTCCCCGTAATCAAAGATCGCAAGTTGAGTATTCGCGGTTTCCGCTTGATCCTTGTAACCAAACCTACCACCTAAACAGATTATCTTTTTGGGCCAGACCGCACCAGGAATCATCCAACGGGCAATATCCATTTGATGCACTCCTTGGTTTCCAATATCACCATTTCCATAGTTCCAAAACCAGTGCCAGTTGTAATGAACCAGATTTTCATGATATTTCTCTTTGGGTGCCGGACCAGTCCAGACATCAAAATCAAGTTCGCTTGGTGGGGAAGTAGGATCTTTAAAACCAATTGATTTTCTTCGTTTATGGCAGGTGCCCAGAGCAACTTCCAACTTGCCTCTTTTTCCAGAGGCAATCTCATTAGCCAAGTCCGACCATTTTCGAAGAGAACGGTTTTGAGTCCCGTGTTGTACAATGCAATTATACTTTTTGGCGGCTTCAACCAGTTTTCGTCCCTCGAACAGGTTATGACTGAGAGGTTTTTCCACATAAACATCTTTCCCCGCTTGACAGGCCCAAATCGACATCAAGCTATGCCAATGGTTGGGGGTTGCGATCGAGATGACATCCACATCTTTATTATCTAAAACCAGTCGTACATCTTGAACGCACTCAGGAGTATTTTTAAATTTATTGGTCACGAATTTCTTCCGGCCTTCATAGAGACGGGAGTCAGGGTCAACCAAATGAGAAATGCAGACATTTTTTTGCCTGCCATGACCTCCAATATGAGAAGAACCCCGGCTCTTAATTCCGCAGACGGCAACATTGATTCTCTCGTTAGCTCCAATAATATTTCCTGATGACTTGGTACCACTGATTGCAAAGGCTGCGAATGCACTGGATTGAGCAATAAATTTTCTTCTAGAGCTTATCATTTTTCGGATGGGTTAAAATAAATGAGTTGATGAAAAAGGAACCAGTGACCACCTGTAAAGTGGTTTTTTTGGTCTTGAATGAAATTGTTTCGAGGGGTACCGGCTAATAAAAGCAAGAAGCCTAATGATCGATCGACTTACCTGCACCTTTGGGAATTCTGATTTCTTCAACCATTTCCTGAATTTCGCGGGGTGGCGGAGGGGTCAAGGAACGAACGATAAAGGCGACTACAAAATTGATCGCCATACCGAAAAACCCAATTCCTTCCGGGGAGATACCAAACCAAAATTCTTTGCTTTCAGTTAAGAACTGGAAGTAGATAATATAACTCAAAGTAAATCCAATTCCACAGACCATACCAGCAATCGCACCTTCTTTATTCATCCTTTTTGAGAAAATTCCCATAATCAGGGTCGGGAAGAAGGAAGAAGCCGCTAACCCAAAGGCAAAAGCAACGGTCTTGGCAACAAAGCTCGAGGGTGGATTGATCCCAAAATAAGCCGCGATCGCAATCGCCCCGAAAGAAGCAATTCTGGCATACTTGATTTCCTGCTTATCAGAAATCCCTGGATTGATAATCTTCTTCATCAGGTCATGGGAAATAGAAGTGGATAACACGAGTAATAACCCGGCTGCGGTGGAGAGGGCGGCTGCAACACATCCAGCCATCACCAAAGCAATCAGCCAGGGGGGAAGTCCAGCCATTTCTGGATTGGCAAGAACAATGATGTCTTTGTCGTAATAAACTTCATTGTCTGAAGCAAAGTTGATCTCATTGCTCACTTTTCTTGGACCGGTTGAGGTTGTATCTGGTTTATCTACAAAAATTGGTTTTCCAGAAAACACATCACCCGCTCGGTATTGCATGATACCATCTTCATTTTTATCGACCCATGCAATCATTCCTTGAGATTCCCAGTTTTTAAACCAATCCGGAGCATTTTGATATTTTTTCTGATTGATTTCCTCCACGAAATTGGTCCTGGCAAAGATACCAAGGGCAGGGGCGGTTAAGTAAATTACCGCAATGAAGGATAGGGTCCAATAGGCGGATTTTCGAACTGCCCGGACATTTTTGACCGTGAAAAACCGAACGATTACATGGGGGAGACCAGCCGTTCCAATCATTAAGGCAGCAGTAATGCAGAACATATCCAGGGTATTACTACTGCTGGCGGTGTATTCTTGAAAGCCTAAGTCGGTGGATATCTGATTGATTTTTTGAATCAAGGGTTGAGCGTTTTCGGCTCCATCCTTGATATAATTTCCAATCAATCCAAGTTGGGGAACCGCATCTCCAGTAATGATTAAAGATATGAAGATCACGGGTATGGTGTAGGAAAATACCATCACACAATACTGGGCGACTTGGGTATAGGTGATCCCTTTCATTCCACCCAGACCGGCATAAAAATATACAATGCCTCCACCTATTAGTACTCCCATCCAGATCTCAATTCCAAAAAGACGGGAGAAGACAATGCCAACTCCCCTCATTTGGCCCATGATNTAGGTCATGCAAATAAAAATGGCACAAATAACCGCGACCAGACGGGCAGCATTTGAATAATATCGGTCGCCGACAAAGTCGGGCACGGTAGCTTTCCCGAATTTACGAAGATAGGGAACCATCAGGGTGGTAAGGAGGACAAATCCTCCAGTCCATCCCATTAGAAACTTGGAAGCCCCATAACCGGCAGCAGCAATTCCTCCAGCCATGGATATGAAAGTGGCCGCAGACATCCAATCCGCGGCGGTTGCCATTCCATTGGCAAAAGGGGATACACTACCTCCGGCGGTGTAATATTCCTTGGTGGANCCAGCCCGTGACCAAATCGCAATTCCGATATAGATACTGAATGAAATCCCGATGAATATAAAGTTCCAAGTCGTTTGATCCATTATTTTTCCTCCCCATATCCGTGTTTGTCATCCAATTTATTCATCAGACAAGAGTATACGACTAGGAGNCTTACAAAACCTAGGATGGATCCTTGTTGTGCCATCCANAANCCCAAGGGNGCNCCGCCAACTTTGATCTGATCCAGAGCGTCCTTAAAGAGGATTCCACATCCAAAAGATACAAAAAACCAAACAAAAAGAATACCCCAAAGAATTTTCAGGCTAGATTGCCAATAATTACCTGGAAAATCTTTTTGATTGTCAGTGGGCTGCTTCATAATCCACAGCATGAATAGAGCAGATGAATATTGGCAAGCGAATATATTGAGAATGGTTTTCGAATATTTAAAAATATCGGGGTAGATCGTTTTTGATTCACTCGTGAAGAATAACTTTATATTCCTTGCAAAAAGAAATTGATCTTAATAAAAAAGGGTTTCCCTTTATGCTTAGAATTTTCATCGTTGTGTGCTTATTTTGTTGCTGTAATGCTACAAATTTTCTTTTTGGGCAAACTACTGAAGCTAGTAAAAATGAAGGCACTACTTTCACCTTTCAATTGCCTGCCACAGATATCTCTGGCACCAAATCATTCGATACATACACCATCACAAATGTTATTGTAAACCCAGATACAAATTCGCCTGGAGGAAGTAATTCTCCAGGAACATTTAAATCCGACGACTTTAACAATTGGAATTCAGCCACTGGACTAATCAACTACACTTCAACNAATCTTGATTGGTTTGGTGAACTCCATGTTGAATGGAGAGGGATGGGGGGCTTTGAAGATGTTAATAATACCGTTGCAAATAATGGAGATGACGGGAATTACATCATTGTACCCATTGTTTCCACTAACGATGATCCTACGATAAAATCCGGATCTATTGCAACTTCGCTTCAAAACACAGGTACGACCGCTTCCTATTCGGTTGACGAGGGGACGAGGATAGTGGCTTATGTCGAGGGAAGTGATGTGGATGGGGACAATTTGGTTTACAATCTTTCGGGTACTCACGCTGCCTACTTTCAATATGATTCGAGTTCGAAAGCACTAGAATTTAAATCTTCTAGTGGCTTTGATTATGAATTACCGGTTGGTGGGAGTNNTAATAGTTACAATGTCATTGTAGAAGTTGATGATCAAAATGGANCCCCTGCCTCTCAAACTATCACAGTCAATGTCGACAATGTTAATGAGGATCCCATCATTCAACAAGGAAATGATGACATTGTAGTAGAGATAAGCGAAGATGAGCTACCTCCAGATACTTGGATAAATGCCACCACAACTAGTGGCTATCTTTTTACGGCAATTGACCCAGACGCTGGTTCCACTTTCACTTGGTCAATCTTTTCAGAAGCTGTAAATGGAGCAGCCAGTATTGACTCTCAAACCGGGTACTTGACTTACACTCCTGACCCAGACATGTATGGAACAAACCTCAACACCCCTGCTGCTGGTGTGGTTGGAAATGCTGATAAATTTGTTGTTCGGGTCACTGACAATGGGGTTAATGGCGGCTCTTCAAAAACCGATGATATTACGGTCCGAGTGAAAATTAACCCGGTAGATGATGACGCACCTGTGATCGATCAAAACAGCTCCATTACCATCAACGAAAACGACGCCACCCCAATTAGCCTAACTGTGACGGACTACGATCAGGGTTTCACTCCGTTGTGGGAAAAAGCCGGTGGTCCGGACGAATCCATATTTAACATTGATCCAAATACGGGNGCCTTGAGCATGCCATCTGGATCTACTTATCTGGACTTTGAAGGGGGAGGGGATAATAACTATTCTTTAACGGTTCGTGTAACCGATGACACTGGATTAACCGATGAAATNGATTTAAATATCATCGTTCAAGATGTTAATGAACCCCCGTATATTGATCANGNTTCTCCAGTAAATGTTTTAATGGATGAAGATGGCACTCCGACTGCATGGGTTCCCCCAATTATTACGGCTCAGGACCCAGATGATAATTCAACAAATTGGGGTACCCTTACCTGGACCATCCTTAGTCAGGCATCCCGCGGTACCGCCACGATTTCTGATTCCAGCATAAATCCCCCTACCATTCTATATACTCCTCAAAGTGAGTTTAGTGGCACGGATAGTTTCATGGTTAAGGTAAATGATAAAACCAACGCAAACAGTGAGGGATACGATGATAATATAACTGTCAATGTAACCATTACTGCATCAGATGACCCCCCCGAATTTACAACAGCTTCTAGTTTTTCGGGTTCCGAGAATCAAGCAGGAGCGTTTATGATTTCGGCGACGGATCGGGATGGTGGCTCCATTTCCTATTCAATTTTCTCAGGAAATGACCAAGATTTTTTTGAAATCAACGCTTCAACGGGAAAGCTTGAATTTAACAGCACAAAGCTTCCCGATTTTGAGAGTCCAGGAGACCACGATTTTAATAACACTTATGAAGTTAGGGTAGCTGCAATAGATGCAAATGGAAGCTCCTACCAAGACATAGTTGTACAAATTCAAAATTCTCCAGAAAAAGCAAATTTCACTTCTCCGAGTTCATTTGTTGTGGATGAGAATCAATCTTCCCAGATCCTTACTGTAGGANCCGTATCAATCATCGACCCAGATCGCAANTCAGATGATAATCATACTTTCAGTTTTGTCGTTCAAGATTACTCCGATGATCTCGGAGNTTTTTCGGTTGATTCGAATTCAGGAATTATATCTTTCATAAATAGNCCTGATTTTGAGGCAAATGCCTCGATTGCAGGCAATAACACNTATAATTTTACCATCCGNGTTCAAGACACTGGCGGAGCCTTTAATGATCAGAATATCACGGTTCAATTACAGGATGGAAATGATGCCCCTTCCTTGACTCCTCCTCAGACTAACAACCAAACGTCCATTCAAATGGAAGAAAATACTACTGTGGATAGTGTTCTTTATACTTTTGAAGTTTTTGATCAAGACCCAAACCAAATTCATAATTTTTCTCTATCAGGGTCGGACGCTAGTTTTTTTAAGATTGTTCCTAGTACCGGTGAGCTTGTTTTGGATAAGCTTTTAGACTTTGAAGCTCTATCGGATGAGAATTCGAATAATTTTTACGATTTGGAAATAACTGCCTCGGATAACCATTTAAATCCTCTTTCCAGCCAACCCTTTGCTTTTCAGGTNCAGGTTACGGATGTGGATGAGGGACCATTTCTTTCCGGTGGTTTCTCTACTGCCCTTTCAGTTATGGAAGGTAATGCAAGCTCTTTTGTCTCNCCCAATTGGGTAGCCATCGACCCTGANTCCAACAGNAGTGCCAATATANAATGGTATTTGATGGATTCAAACAACAATCCTGTTTCTCAGATTTACACTTCTGNAACNAACTCAAGCGTATCGATTGCCCCCCTTAGTGGTGAACTTACTTTTATTCCCTCTGCCTACAGTAATAAGGAAATGAACGGTACTGATNTCATCAAGGTGGTNTTCAAGGACAATGCTGGAAATGAAGCATTTCAGGAGATCCAAGTAAGTATCGATGCGGTTAATGATGCACCCATTATAACCGAGCCTTTTCCTTTTTCAGGAACGATTTCACACGCAGAGAATGTTCAAAATATTATTGATTTGAATGCCAGTGATGAAGGCGACAAGGGCACAAATAACATTCATTACACCGAAGATTANTTACTGGATTGGAATATCTCAGGGCCNTCGGTGGATGCTTTTGATATTAACAATTTAGGAGTATTGTCCTTCAANTCTANCCCTGTATATGACNCGGCAACACTNAGNAATAACCGATATGAAATCGNTGTTTCNGTTGCTGACGAATTTGGGGGTCAATCTGATTATGANTTGNTAATNAATGTTACAAANGCTCCNGAGAAACCNGTTCTTATGTCCACGCCTTCAACGATTTATATATCTGAGGACGAAGATCCTANAAGTTGGCAGGATGCATGGNCGGGCATTACNGTCGTGGACCCCGACGGCGGAACCCTTACCTGGANNATTAGCGTTGATCCTAATGATGCACCTGATCGGGGCACCGCGANTGTGGGTGAGTTTGATGGGAATGTCAGTTATGTCCCCAATCCAACTAGGCATGGATCTGACCAATTTAAAGTAATTGTCACTGACTCAGACAATGAGACCTTAGAAATTCCCATTGATGTGTACATCGAACCCATTAATGATCCACCTAAAATAACCGACTCAGATCCAGATGGTCAAATGGGACAACTTTTTCGTTGGCTGGAAAATACCCCAGCGGATTCCATAGTTAAGTCTTTCGAATCGAATGATAGTAAAGATTATTCATACGCGTCAGATAAATCAGGTATAAGCTCAACATACTGGAATGTGAGCGGTGCTGATGGGGTACTCTTCGAAATTGATCAAAACGGTAGTGTAACCTTTAAAAATTCTCCTGATTATGAAAACCCGGATGACAACAATTCTGACTATTTGTATGAAATTATTATTACTGCTACCGATGACAGTAAAGTTTTTAGTGAATATCCGCTTTCTATTCTCCTAAGAAATGTCCGTGATTTGCCCCTTTTTACCAGCTTAGATGGTGTAGCTAATGGCAGCGTTTCAATTTCCGAAAATAGTACATATGTTTACCANGCTAAGGCAGAAAAACAGGATGTGGACTCGGACCCAATTGTGTACGAGATTGGGGGAGGGGATGANCAAGCTTTGTTTTCGATNAATCGTGATACCGGAGANTTAAATTTCANACAAAGCCCAGATTTTGAAATGNCGGATGACAATNATTCTGACAATCAATATGATGTTGTGGTCATTGCCAANGATGGTACAGATTCCAATCAAACTATTACTGTAACNGTNNAGGATGTTAATGAGGCNCCCACTTTTGATACCAATTCCTCCTCCTTGTACCATGATGANTCGGANGCCACCTTTTCTATGGATGTATCCACCCGTTTTGANGANCCNGAGAAAAATNCATCTCAATACATATATTCCCTCTTGGATCCGGGTGTCGGTGACAGTCAGTTTTTTACCATTAATGCCTCCACTGGAGTGGTCACCTTTAATAATTTTATCCCCGATTATGAAAACCCCCAAGATGAATTAGGTAAAAATCTCTACTCTTTTAGTGTGAAGGTTGAGGATGGAAGTGTGGCAATCACCAAAGAATTTACCCTCGAAATAAAAAACATGGACGATTTGCCGCAAATCGACGGAGCAAAATTAACACAGTTAACCGCCAAGGAAAATGTTCGATTTGTCACTTCTCTTACTGCCCTGGACCAAGATGTTGCTAACTCCTACCCTGATGTTGCTTTTGTTGTAAATAATGAATCCATCAAATGGGTGGAGAATAATGAAACCGCTATGAATCGTTTCCTGATTCCAAATGCTGTTGGCAGTGGTCAATCTGGAGCTTCCTTTTGCGTAACTGGTGATTTTAACCGAGACGGAGCCTTGGATATAATTCTACTTAAAAAATCTCTTGGTTCTCTGCAAATTTTTCAAAATGGCGGAGATGGTACATTTACCCCTTCGTCGCATCCCTTTGATTCTGGATCAAACCCAGTCTATGCAGTAACTGCAGATTTTGATGAAGATGGTTTTCTTGATTTGGCTGTTGTATTAAAGGGCACCCATGAAGTCAGGATTCTGAAGAACAAAAGGATGGACAACATTTCCTTTTTTGAAAATTCAGATTCTGATATCAGCAATGTCAAGGGTGTTACCTTTGTTGATGTTGCTGATGTCGATATGGATGGCACTCAGGATGTAATGTTGATTTGCCTCGATGATTTGAGTGGTGAGCAGATCATTAAGTGGTACTCAAACGACAGCAAACTTTACTATGAAAGTTTAACAGATCCCCTTAAGTTTTCAGCTGGAGCAAATTTAGAATTTGAGTTGGCCCAAATTAATGGGATCCAATCTATGAGTCTCGGCGATGTCGACCAAGACGGTGATACGGATCTTGCGGTTGCCTCCTCAATGGATGGAAATTTTTCCTTATTTCTTAATGATGGAAATGGTTCCTTTGCCTCTCCCATTCTTCTTTACAAGCAACTTGATGGACAAGCCCATGGCGTTCAACTTGTGGACTTAAATAAGGATGATAGACTTGATGTCTTGGTTACTACAAAAAGCCCAAATCAATTGGGCGTGATTTTGCAANATTTTAGTGGNGGTGGTGAATTTCAAGATCCCACTTTTTTCTACTCATCTGATACTTTCGTGAATGATTTTGATCTCGGTGATATTGACAAAGACGGTGATCTCGACATCGTGGTTTCTTCTTCCTCCGATTCCAAAATTCGCTGGTTCAGTAATGATAGCGGCCAATTCTCGCAAAGTGATGAATTTATTGCCGAGAACCAATTAGGAGTCGTCTCTATTGCCGTGGGTGATTTCAGCCTACAGAATGCNGTATTAGAATTTGATATTGTTGATGAAATTTCTCCGTCGATTAAAGATGATGATAGGTTTGTTTTTAGGCCACAATTTTCTGGAAATCTGTATTTCAAAAATGCTCCNGATTTTGATCAGAANCCAGAAGATGATGATGGTAATTATCAATATGACTTTCAAGTAATNGTTCAGGACAAGTTNANACCAGAATCTAACTCTACCCNAAATGTNGCNGTTAGTCTCACCAATACCTATGAAGCNCCGGTTATAGACTATCCNACTGCCGGNGGTGCCTTTCTGCTTTCNGTGAAAGAACACACAACTTTTGTTGTCGATGTAAACGCCAGTAACGATGAGGAATTGTATGAAGAAACCACTTATTCAATATCCGGAGGTGTGGATCAANCCTACTTCCAGATAGATGAAGTNACGGGTGTTTTGAGTTTCATAAAGGGCCCGGATTATGAAACCCCNCTTGATGATCTCAGTGATGGAAACAATTCTTACAATGTNGTGGTTCGNGCNACNGANNATGGNNNGGGAGATCNTCCATATTCGGAGCGGGTNATGCNCATAACCGTAGAGAATGATAATGANGNNCCNATCATCAATNCNTTANCGGCNGNATTATCNAATCAACTTTTTGAAGACAGTAATTTTTCCNTANTNTTNTCAGACTTAAATGCANCAGACCCTGAAGGAGGTCCNTTAANNTGGTCTTGTACTTCTGATCCTAAGGAAGGAAATTACACCCTCGGAAGTACTTCATTGTTGTACCTTCCAGATCCTAATTTTTTTGGGACCGATCAAATTACTCTGCGGGTTGAAGATAATGTAAGTTTATTCGCCGATGTAAGTATTGAATTTATTGTAGATCCCTTAAACGATGCACCTATTATTTCCACTGCTGCATCGGTGGATCATCCAGAGAACGAGATGAATGTGTTAACCTTTGCGGCCGATGATTATGATGGTGATGTGTTGACCTGGAGCTTAATTGGCGGGAGTGATCAAGGCAGGTTTCAGCTTTCGAATAATGGAATGTTGAGCTTTTCCGGGACTGCACCAGATTTTGAAATGCCAGATTCTGAAGATGCTGACCGAGAGTATCAGATTGCTATTTCAGTGACCGATGGAAATCTGACGGTTGATCAAAATGTTACCATTACTACAACAAATCTACTTGATGTGGATCCGGAGGTATCGAACTTAAAACCAGTCGCACTCAATACTTTTTTCGTTACCGAGAACAACCTGCATGTAGTGGATTTAAATGCCTCAGATATTGAGGGCGATAAACTCACTCTCTCAATTTCTGGGGGCGAAGATGGTAGTGACTTCCAATTATCTCAATCCGGTACTCTCCAGTTTAATAATTCACCAGATTTTGAAAGCCCGACTGATGCGGATGGAAACAATACTTATCTTTTGGATGTGAATATCACCGATGGAGTAAACTCAATTTCTAGATCGATTGCAGTTCAGGTCTTGAACGCAACCCCGGTCCTTACCAATTCTCATTTTTTGGTTGATGAAGACACCCCAACCTATCTGGAGCCAGAGGCAAAGAATGAAAACCAAAGTTTGACTCTAGAGAATAATCTTTTAGAAAATCCGAAAAACGGAAGAATGGATATCTCTAACGGTCAATTCCTCTATATTCCAAATGATGATTATGTGGGACCAGATTCTTTCCAGCTTCTGGTTATTGATGACCAAAATATCAGGCATGAGTTGAATGCTACCATAGAAGTTGTTGATCAACCCGATCCTC
>NHDN01000038.1 GCA_002171765.1 Verrucomicrobia bacterium TMED60 | reverse complement strand
GGTAAACTTCTCATATTGGGATAGATGCTGAATTAATTGGATCTACTATAAAGGTGTTAAATCGATTGCCTTGCCCGGGCAATTTTTCAAATTGTTCTCGGACGGTCTCTACATCATTACAATCCTTACTAAGATGCATCAAAAAAACTTTATCCCAATTGGAATTGGTAAAAGATTCCAGTAATTCATAGGTTGTTTGATTGGATAAGTGACCATGCCGCCCTCTAATTCTTTGCTTTAAGCTCCAGGGTCGTTTTGTGTCTTCATCCAACATGCGTGAGCAATAATTGGACTCGATAACTAAAATTTTTGCTTCTTTGATTCGTTCCCGAACCAAGGAGGGAACAAAGCCCAAATCTGTAACCCAAGCCAGGCTATAATACGGGTTAAAAAGGTCATCACCACCCCATTCAAAGAAAAAACCAACGGGGTCATATGCATCGTGTGGGACGCTGAATGGATGAATTTTCAGATTTCTGAAACCAAATTTTGTACCGGTCTCAAAAACTTTCCAATTTGGTCTACGCGATAATTTTGGTTGTACGGCATTGATTGTATCTCGGTTAGCATAAATAGGCAGGTTTGCGTACTTTGAAAGACCTTTGATTCCAATGCTATGATCATTGTGTTCATGGGTTAAGAAAACCGCATCAATTTTTTCAATTTCAATTTCTTCTTTTTTTAGAAGANTTTGAATCCTTTTACAGGATAACCCNGCGTCAATTAAAACAGTGAGTTCNCCTATNCNAAGAATTGCGGAATTGCCAGAGCTACTAGATCCAAGTATTTTAAAAAAAATGTCCACCGGTAAATCAAANTCTGAGGTACACNGCTTTTAAGCCAATCAAAAAAAGCAAAATCTAAAAAAGACTTGATGAATTAAAGTAAACNTTCTCTCTTTTGGGAAATTCCCCTCCCTTATTCTTTNAATTTTTACTCATATGGAATANGAAATATTTGATGTAGTTAATCTTCGCGATGAAGTAATGTATCAAGAAAGGAGGTCCGTTGTTCATGAAAAAGGGTTGTTCCATAGGGCGGTTCATATTTTTGCCAGATCAAAAAACGGAATGTGGATCTTGCAAAAGAGATCCGCTTCGAAGGATATTGATCCTCTACTCTGGACAAGTAGTTGCTCTGGTCATGTCGATGCGGGAGAAGATTACCTCAATGCTGCAGTGAGAGAATGTGAAGAAGAGCTTGGGGTTAGTCTTTTAACCGATCGGTTTTTGGAATTACTACAGATCAGCCCTTGCCATGAAACTGGAAATGAATTTGTTCGAGTTTTCGCTCTCAAAGATTTGATTTCTCCTANAAATAATCCCGAAGAAATCGACGCTCTGGAAACATATTCATTACCTGAAATCGAGAAGGAAATCGAGTGTAGTACTCAGCATTTTAGTCTCTCCTTTATTCATATATTCAAATTGATAAAGAGAAAGCTCAAGGGGCTCACATGAGTTCCAGTTGTCCANTTTCGGGATTTGAGCCTGAAGCCATGCCTGTCACCTCCCAACCCCTTTCTGTCAACATTCTACCCTGAGGTGTTCTCTTTAAGTAGCCTTCTTGAATAAGAAATGGCTCATGTACTTCCTCTAAGGTATGNTCTTCCTCATTTACTCCAACTGCGATAGTACCGAGGCCAACCGGGCCNCCTTTGTAGTTTATCGCAATCATGGAAAGGATTCTTTTATCCATTTCATCAAGTCCTCTACCATCAATTTCGAGAAGTTCGAGTGCGGATGCAGCAGTCTTTCTGCTTATTTGCCCATCTCCTCTTTGTTCTGAATAGTCCCGAGTAAAATGAATGAGATTATTTGCAATACGGGGTGTGCCTCTTGCTCGAGTNGCAATTTCTTCCGCTCCTTCCTGATCGATACTGCAATTAAGAAGATCACAACTTCTTAGCACGATCTTGGCTAGGTCTTTTTTGTCATAATAATCGAGTCTAGTTTGGAGAGTAAACCGACTTCTCATCGGAGCCGTTAATAAGCCCACTCTAGTAGTGGCCCCTATGAGGGTGAACCTTGGAATTTCTAGTCGTACGCTTCTGGCGTTCGGTCCCTGATCAATCATGATGTCGATTCGATAGTCCTCCATCGCAGAATAAAGATATTCTTCAACCGTTTTGGGGATCCGATGAATTTCATCAATAAATAGAATTTCACCTTCTTGCAAATTCGTCAATAATCCCGCGAGGTCACCGGGTTTATCGATTACCGGACCGGAAGTAATTCTCACCTCTCTATTCAGTTCATGGGCGATGATATGAGCAAGGGTTGTTTTGCCGAGGCCAGGGGGACCGCATAGTAATATATGCTTGAGGGGTTCATCACGTTTCACCGCTGCTCCAACCATTACCTGCAATCTTTCTAGAGTTTTACGCTGGCCGGTGAAATCTGCAAAAGTAGGAGGTCGAAGAGCCGCATCGATTTCACCAGCATTTCGAAGTGCCTGCTCTCCCAATTCTGCTCCTTTTGAAATATCTTCACTCATAATTTCTTTGTTTTATTCGAAGAAAGGGGTGAAAGATTTAGGGAGAGCATTTTCTGGTAATCTTTCGACCTCAGCTCCGAGTGCTTGAAGTTTTTTATCAAATTTGTCATATCCTCGATCAAGATGGTAAATTCGTTGAACCCAAGTTTCATCTTTGGCTGCGAGACCAGCAAGAATTAATGCAGCACTTGCTCTCAGGTCTGATGCCATAACCGGTGCACCAGTTAAGCTTTTGCCACCCTGTACAACTGCACTTGGGCCTTCCAAAGATATTTCAGCCCCCATTCTAAGAAGCTCGGGAACATGCATGAATCTACTNGGATATACTCTTTCAGTCAAAATACTAAGTCCGGGAGCTATACAGGCAAGAGCTGTCATTTGTGCTTGAAGATCGGTTGGGAACCCAGGATAGGGCAGGGTAANCACTTCAAAAGGATTTAATCCCTTAGGGCTTACTTTGATCAAAAGGTTGCTTTTTGCTTGATTGGATAATTCGATCCCGCACTCCTGCATTACATTAGCAAAAGCCCCAAGATGCTCGGTCTGGCATCCTTTAATTAAAATTTCTCCATTAGTAATTCCTGCGGCAATTGCGTAAGTTGCAGTTTCAATGCGGTCTGGAATCACATGATGACGACATCCATGCAATCGATCCACGCCTTCAATCGAGAGACGGTGTGAACCAATACCCGTTATTTGTGCACCCATTTTAAGAAGCATTTCACAAAGATCTACAATTTCCGGTTCGCATGCTGAGCCCTCGATGGTAGTTATGCCAGAGGCTAGGCATGCAGCCATNATCGCATTTGCTGTTCCAGTAACCGAACTTCCATGACGTCCACCCAAGAAAAGGCTGCCACCCCTTAAATTACTAGCATCAATTCGTACAATACCTCCCTTTAATTCGACTTGAGCTGAAAGTCCTTCAAGAGCTCTAATATGCAAATCTATTGGACGGTTTCCAATCACACAGCCACCAGGCATTGGAATCTCAGCTCTTCCCAACCGAGCTGCCAACGGACCTAATAGGCAAATAGATGCCCGCATTTTCCGAACGAGTTCATAGGGAGCATAATGTACAATCGCTCTCGGATTTATCCTCCAGCTGTGGCTATCCAGTTTTTCGACTTCAGCTCCTAAATCGCGGATGATTTCAGCCATGAACTGAATGTCACTGAGCTCAGGTACATTCTCTAAAATACTCTCCTCTTCGCTTAACAGACAAGCTGCAAAGAGAGGAAGAGATGAATTTTTGGAACCGCTGGCGGTTACCGTACCAATTAGTTGGTTGCCGCCAGAGATTCTAAAAACATCCATCTCTTTAAAGGATGGCTACTTAAAGAATACCCAAGGCTTAAGCCCCGAAAAGTTTAGAAAGGAATTTTGAAACTCCAGACTTTTCAACCTGCTTACCCTTTTTATTAGTGGGTGATTTTTTTGGAGGGCCCGGGTGGCTCGCGAAACTCTTAGGCTTTGAATTTTGGGGGGATCGTGAACGAGTTCCATCCTTTCTTTTTCGTTCTCTATTTGGAGAATCTTTATCGTTTTCTCCCCTCCGATTGTTACTCTTCCCACCCTTTTGGAATTTCTTTTCATCTCTATCGCTGGGCCCACGACNCGGTCTTCGCTCCCGATTGGATTCTTGTTGTCTGGNCGGTCGGTTTTGAGAAGTCTTCTTTGCGGCTTCGTCGTTTAGGTCGTCTTTAAGAAATTCGTCGGAAGAAAGAGATACTTCACCAATGGGTGTCTGGGATACNATTGAGGATGAGTTTTGCGACTCCAAGGGTTTTTCATTTGCTCGATACCACCGAGAACGGATTCTAGATTTCATTACCATGGGCTTTTTTGAATATTCTAGAGCGGTAAGCTCTGGAATCGGGAAAGATGTTTAGATTTAAGGTTACAGAACAAATCACAAAAGATTAATCCTTCATAATTTCAAATAACCAAGCAATCATTCATTTCTAATTCGCACAAGTTTAAATGAATCTTTGCCTAAAGATTTCAAAACTCTTGCAATGTCTTGTTCTATAGTGCTTAAAAAATGGAATGGATAAGCTAGAAAACATCTTCGACTTGCAAGAGGAGTTAAACACCCGGATTGGAGTGGAAATGAAATCGATGACTGACGAAGAACGGATCAAATGGATCTTGAATTATATTCGGGCCATGCAACAAGAGCTCGCGGAGCTGACTGATTCAGTTCCATGGAAATGGTGGGCTAAATATCAAGATTTCGACAAGCAGAATGCGAAAGTTGAGATTGTAGATTTATTTCACTTCTTAATTTCCATGGCACAAGTCATGGGAATGAGTGCCACGGATGTCCATGAAGCTTATTTAAAGAAAAACAAAGTAAACCACAACAGGCAGGAAAGTGGATACAAAGAGAAAGACGAGAATGATTCTCGTCATATTTGATGGGAATAGATTTAAATTCCTGAAATTAGAGCGGAACAACGGGACTTCTTCCTCGAAATTTTGTTCCCGTGAGCCATATTTCTTTTACCAGATTTCTCCAATGCAGAAATAAATGATGCTGCATGACTAATCGCATCATCCTTATTTTTATCTTCCACTGAAGACAGAAATCTTTTTTCTAAAGTCTTAAGCCTACTAGAAACCGCACGATTTTGTGCGTATCGAGTCTTGTTTTTTCGAATATTTTTGAGGGCAGATCTTGAATTGGCCATTTCCTTAAAAAAAAGGATTTAATGGCTTCGGTCAATTTCATTTTAGCATTTCTATAAGGCACAAAAAGATTTCGAGAAGGCGTAAGCCGGATTCTGTTGTCTATGCTATAGACCGTCATTCATTTATCTATCCCTAATGGAATTCCTCTTACGAGGATGCGACGTACCCGAAACCAAAGAGCGGGCCGCTCGGTTTCCTATTTCGTCTTGCATCGGATTGGGTTTACAAAGCTCGCAAAGTTGCCTTTGCGACGGTAGGCTCTTACCCCACCATTTCACCCTTACCTTCCAAGGAAGGCGGTTTATTTTCTGTTGCACTGGCCGTAAGCTTACATTTATGCAAGCTTCCCCCATTTTCACAGGGAATCCTGCCCTNTGATGTCCGGACTTTCCTCTATTCATATTAAATATGAACAGCGAATGACCGCTTCTCGAAAAATTAAAAGTCATCTTTTTCAATCTGTTAGCAATCGAAAGAAAAATNAAATAATTGCNTGCANATGCTGTAANTTGAGGTCATCTTTCTGCATATACAATTCGACCGCATTGATCACACTGGGTGATCTTTCTTTCAACTAAGATNGAAGAGACCACATCATTCGACACACGAAGATTACAACCACTACACCTTTGATCTTCCACTGGTGCCATGTAGGGAGGTTTTGAAATTACGGTTTTAGTCCTGTCGTAATGACTTAAGAACTGGGGCTCAACTTGCTTTCTTGCGTCTTCNATTTCACTTTCAAGAGTTTTAATATCTTTTTGAACTTCTTCACTCCGCTGTTCCATTAAAGATAACTTCTTTTCAAGCTCCTGTATCTTTAAAGTAATTTTATTTTCTGCGATTTCCGCAGTATTTCTGGCATCATCAATTCTCATCAGGACATCTAATTGTTCATCTTCAAGCAGAGACTGATTTTTCAGAGAAGAATTTATTTCATTTTCTAATGCCGAATACTCTTCATTCTTCTTAACCTCTAGTTGCTGCCTCTTGAGTCGATTGACCNGGTCGGAAATTGAAATTATTTCGCTTTCAAGAGAATTATTTTTTGTTTCTAACTCACGCCACTCGTTGAGCGCGATTTCAATAGATAATTTTTCTTTTCCTATTTGCTCCCGGACTCTATTTTGATCAAGTGGGATTTGTTCCAGTTCCTTTTTTAATTTGTAGAATCTTCGATCTCTGCCGTGGAGAAGAAGTAAGTTTTGAAATTCTGGCTGACTAGAAAGCATTTTGATAATGATTGANCATGATAGCTAGACTGACAATGACATATTAATCTGCATTATCAACTTCTTACATTAGNTGTTATTTGTATTCTTTTTCCGATTGCCACANGTAATCAGTAAACTTTTGCTAAGCATATGTCAGATGAAGTAACCAAACGAGTCCANGATGCTATCTTTGCTTTTTCAATCGGGGATGATGATCAAGCAGAAAAGATTCTAAAGCAAGTGGTTGCGGAAGAAAAAAGTTCAATAGAGGCATATCGAGCATTATCTGAAGTTTCTCTTTCTTTAGGAAAACTGGATCAAGCAGAAGAATCTTGCCGTAATGCTATCCTTATTGACCCTGATGATTTGACTGNAGTGGTGAGTCTTGCNCGGATATTAGTTAAAAAAGGAGANAAAGANGGGGCGGAGTCGGCNAGTNCAAAAGCAAGATTGCTTGGATGGAAGGAAGAACTTGCCGAGGAGTAANCGAATTAGTAGTTATAAAAGTTAAATGAAATTCTCATTGTAACGATCTATTTNTGAATNTTATGTNAAAACACAAAAACAGCCTCGAATTTGAAAAGCCTCTTCTTGAACTTGAAAAGCAACTCGAGGATTTAATGACCTCTTCCAAAAATTCAGACTTGGATTTTTCAGATGAAATCCAAGCAATTGAAAGTAAGATCGAATTAACCAAGAGAGAGGTGTACGCGGATCTTTCTCCATGGCAGAAGGTGCAATTATCCCGTCATCCAAACCGCCCATACACCAACGATTACATTGANCGAATTTTTACCANCTTTGAACCTCTACATGGAGANCGATTGTATAGAGAGGATGCNGCTGTTANTGGTGGACCTGCTGAATTGGATGGAAAAAAAGTTATGATNCTAGGTCAGCANAAAGGTAGAAATACCGAAGAAAACCTGAATCGTAATTTCGGTTGNCCTAATCCAGAAGGTTACCGCAAGGCATTGAGACTAATGAAAATGGCGGAACGCTTTGCTTTGCCTNTCATATCAATTATTGATACGCCNGGTGCTTTTCCNGGAATCGGAGCGGAAGAAAGGCATGTTGCCGAGGCTATCGCAGTNAATTTGAAAGNAATGGCGGCTTTANATGTCCCTATCATTGCTCTTGTNATNGGAGAAGGGGGTTCTGGAGGNGCCTTGGGAGTTGCAGTNGCAGATCGAGTTCTTATTTTAGAGAATGCTTATTACTCGGTCATCTCCCCAGAGGGATGTGCGGCAATTCTTTGGAAAGATCGTGCTTTTGCTTCGGATGCAGCCCANGCATTGAAATTAGATGCTAATGAATTACTTAAACTTGGGATTGTCGATGCGGTTTTGCCCGAGCCAACTGGGGGNGCACACCGAAACTGGGATCAAATGGCAACCGTCATAAAATCTTCACTCAANTCAGAAATTGCAGCATTNGAGAAAGNGGGGGATTTGTGCTCTGGTCGTTATNAAAAATACCGCGTCATGGGCGAATTTCTAACAACCTAGTTTTTCTAAAAANACTCAGTTTCGAGGTGGGACTTGGTCGTTTTGNTCNATCACACCGATAATATCGTTTCGCAAACGNAGTCTCATTCTNTGAGTCGATTCAATTTGATCTANAAGGCGGTTGTTGTCCTGATTGAGCAATGAAAGTTGTCGGTTGTACTCTTGCTCNTTAGATTTNGATGAAGNGAGTTCCTGCCCCAATCTGTAGTTNTCATTTTCTAAACTTGNTAATCTCGANTTCAACATTTGTTCCTGTCCTGCTATCTGAGCAATTTGNGACTGNAGTCTTTCNGCTTCNAGAGCGAGTGCTTCATATTCNCGNGTGCCAAATTGATTAAGTCGNTCGACCTCAGCTTTTAGTTTTGAATTACTCATTTCAATNGANGCAAGGTTTTCATTTAAAACNCTCTCATTACCAACGGCTTGGTTNAATTGGATTTCCAATTGCCTAGATTTATCTTTATAAAAANANGCTTCATTTTTTTGNGAGCTAGCTTCATNAAGAAGAGATTTATTNTGGGCNTCAATTTCTCGGAGTTTCCCGATNAGTCCTTTTTCATTAGTATTCATATTAATAAGTTCGGANCTCATGAGATCAATTGCATCTTGNAGNGCAACATTTTCGGACTCTANGGAGTTGGCTTTTGATTGAAGTAAGTCATTTGCATCACGAAGNCCGAGNAGCTGNTCGGAAATTCTAGATTCTTCAATTCCAATCGCAGTTANTTCTGAGCGAAGAGCAGAAAGCTCTCCTCTCATTGCATTTTCNGAAAGTCTTAAGTTTTCGTTAGCTCTANTNAGGTCCTGGACTTCACGCTTCAGATCTGAATTAAGAACATTGAAGCTGTCNGCTTGCTCTNCTTTTCTGGCAACTTCAAATTTCATGTCGTTTGCAATTTGTCTTAANGNTTGAATNTCTGNTCTAAGTGCNTCCANNTCAATATTNANCGATCTCATTTTTTCATCTTTCGAATNNTTTTCNGATTTAAGCATGGAATAACGATCGTTTAGCAGAGTTTCAGTTCCGCTTAGACGTGTAACCTCGTTTCTGGTCGTATCAAGCTCATCGAGTGCGTCACTAAGTTTGATTTCACTTTCTTTNAGCTGACCTTCTTTACTCTTTAAAAGNGCTTCGGAATCAGCAAGTCTAGCCCTTTGTGAGTCTTTATCTAAGCTNAGGTTTGAGATGGTCTGATTAAGAGCAGTATTTTCCTTGTTAAGCCTGTCATTAAGGGCTTCGAGTCTTTTATTAGATAGCAGAAAGTTCATTGTTTTCTTCAGTCAAATCATTCGCTTTTCTTTGCATTGTAGATTTGCTTAATTCCAATCCTCTAATTTTTGAGTAAATACCTTTATTTTCGGAATCAGCATTTTTATGAGCGGCTTCTAGTTTTCTGTTCTCGGCAGACAATTCTTTGTTTCTCTGNAGAATTTCTTTTTCATCTGCTTTTAACTCCTGAAGTTGTCGGCGAAGCCTTGCATTTGTATCATCAAGGTATTGGTTGCTCGTATTTGTTCTAAGCTCCTCTTGTTTGATACGATTAAGCTGGGTTTCGAGTGCTGACGCCTTTGCTAAAGCCTCGTTCAATTTCATTTGAATCCTAGGATCTGCAGTCTCTATAACTTCGGAAGCCTGACTCCTGTCGGATATGATGACACGAGTTTTCTCTATCAACGCATTATGTTTTGCCACAAGCTGATTGTATTGCTCGACCAGATATTCTGGATCACGAAGNTGTTGATCTGTTTGTCCATATAAGACAGGTATGCCAGTGCACAAAAAGCAGAGTAGTGGTAATGATTTTGTCATGATTGAACTGATACAAAATTTATTTTTTCATCATTGTCCTCTTAAAACAAGAAGAAACTTTTAGAATGAAGTATTTTAGCCTGATGATGCTCTCAATAAGCGATCATTAATGGCAATTGCCAAGTTCTCTGAACCTTCAATTTTATGCATAATGATTCTTTTTTTGTCCATGGAATCAGCGATTTGCAAGGTATGATAGAGGTTCTTTGCTATTTCATTAAGTTTCCCATTTTTCGAAAGTAACAGGGTGGCAAAATGATAACGGCTGAAGTTCTCTTCCTCCTCCAAATTAGAACAAATGATTAAATCATGATTAGGATCCAAGTTTTCAAAGGATAATTCATCAAAGCTTTCCTTTAAAATAATTGGGGTTCTCGGCGAGTAGTGTTTTGACCTCATCCCAGGGCTTTTTAATGAATTAGAACTATTTTCCTGATCTGCGAAGGCTTCTATAACTGTACAATTCAAGCATTGCTCAATTTCTTCTTTTGAAATAGGTCCCGGGCGCAAGATTTGAGGAAGATCTGAGTCTAGATCCAGAACGGTGGATTCTAATCCATGTTCACATGTTCCACCGTTTAAAATAGGTGGGCAATCTTTTCCAAAATTGTGTAATACATGACCTGGGGTAGTTGGACTGACCTTGTTGGAGCGGTTTGCACTTGGTGCAGCTATGGGTGCATTTACTTTTTTCAGAACTTCCCTGAATGACTTGTGGTCAGGTGCTCTGACTGCAACCGTTGACAACCCAGCACATGTATTAAAGGGAATTATTGGCTTTTTGGGCAGTACAATTGTAAGGGGCCCGGGCCAAAAAGCGTCTAGGATTTTAAGAGCAAAAGGATTGATTTTTGCAACCAACTCGCACATTTTAACATCCAGTACATGGACGATAAGAGGGTTGGTAGGTGGTCTGCCTTTGAGAGAAAATATTTTCCCGACTGCTTCTTCATCTAAGGCAAGAGCGGCAAGACCATANACCGTCTCGGTTGGCAAGACCGCTAGATTGCCAGACGATATTGCCCTGACACAGCTATCGAGCTCAGAGAAATTGAAATTTGCAGGATTCTTACCCAGATTAAAGCGAGAGCTGCATGTGCCTTGATTTCTTTATAAGTTTNGAAATCTTTCTTTGCTGCATGGGAGTGAGCCCTGTGTATTTTCTTGGAAGAATTTTACCAGTATCGGTTGTGTATTTAGCCAAGGCTTCCTTATCNAGGAAGGTATAATTTTCGGGGTTTCTACTTTTTGCAGGGGTATTTTCTTCTGAAGACATTTTCTTACATTATTAAATTTATATTTAAAGGGCAATCCAAAAAACAAGAGAGTAAAACATATTTGACGACTTCAATGCTTTTTCATATAAGTAAAAAATATGAAAGTAGTATCTTCCATTAAAACCCTCAAAAATCGTCATCCAGATTGCCAAGTTGTTCGCCGACGCGGACGCTTGTATGTTATCAACAAAACCAATCCACGATTTAAAGCCAGACAAGGATAATAACTGTGAAGAAAGATATCCATCCTAAACTTAATGAAGTTTGTTTCGTAGATGTTTCAACCGGAAGAAAGTTCCTTACCAAATCTACTGCTAGCTCGAAAAAGTCAGAAAATGTCGATGGTTCAGATTACCATATGCTGGTAAGGGATGTTACCATGGATTCTCATCCTGCTTACACTGGCGAAAAAAGATTTGTTGATACAGCTGGGCGTGTAGAGAAATTCCAGAGCAAGTTTTCTCGAAAGAGATAATTTTTTCTTCTTCTCGAGTTTTCTCACTCTTCATTTGATCTTCTTGCCATATAAGCTTGAAGAGCTTTTGTTATTGAATGGTTGCTCAAGCAATAATTTCATTACTTATCTTGTTCTCCATTTTTGTATGCAGTGCGATTACTGACGATTTAGTAACCATAGGGTCGGGATCCTTTTACATGGGGCAGGAAGGAATCCAAGAAGATGAAGAGCCTTTACATAATGTTACCCTGGAAGCATTTGAGATCGATCGTTTCGAAACTTCAATCGGTGATTGGTATTTAATTTCAGTTTGGGCACGTGAAAATGGTTATGATTTTAGCGACTCATCCAATTCACCTTGGGGTCGGCCATATTGGTATTTCCAAAGCACTAACGAGGATTTTCCGATGAACAGAGTTAATTGGTATGACGCCATAAAGTGGTGCAATGCAAAATCTGAATTTATGGGTCGCTCAGTTGCCTATTACACAGATCAAAACAAAAACACCGTTTATCGTACGGGAGAAATTGATTTACAGAACTCGATGGTCGATTGGAAATCCGCAGGATATCGGCTGCCCACCGAAGAAGAATGGGAAAAAGCTGCCAGAGGTGGTTTACATAATAAAAATTACCCTTGGGGGAGTTATATAGACGGTGCAAAAGCAAATTACAGGTTGAGTGGTGATCCATTTGATGACGGAAGCTCACCAGTGGGTTATTATAATTCGAATCAAATCATCACTGCCGCAGATTTGAGCTTGGATGGGGAAAAAAAATTTCCCACAGATCAGGCAAATGGATTTGGTCTTTATGATGTAATTGGAAATGTCAGTGAATGGTGCTGGGACTGGTTCGATGAAAGTTGGTATACCAGAAAAAATAGAACTAACACATTTGCGGGACCATCTTACTCGGATGCTAGTCTAGATGACAAAATGAGGATTCACCGAGGCGGAGGCTATAAAGACGGTCCGGGAAAGGAAGAAGGAAAGCCTTTAAGGTTGGCCTTCAGAGACATTGAATATCCATACAATTCGCGGAGGTCTATCGGTTTCCGGTGTGTTCGGTCCTTGACCAAAGAAGAATTGTGGCTCGGATCCATAGAAATTGGGTCCCAGGCCCAACACTGGTTTTATTTGGACTGGTTCGGCTATTATTATAAACCTAGCAATACTTGGATCTTTCACCCTGACTTAGGATGGGTATATCCGACAGGCAGTGGTTCCTATGACAATTGGATCTATTTTCCCGAGTCTGGATGGATGTGGACCGCACGTTTCACCTTCCCATATTTTTTCAATGATGAAAGGAATGCATGGTATTTGCTTCAACAAAATAAAGAAGAGTATGGATGGTTTTTACAAGATGAGGATGGAAGCCTAGAAAGATGGGGACGAGTCTTCTCTCGTTAATTTAGGAATCAAAATATTTTTAANTAATAAAATATTTTAGATTAAACTTGACCGAATTGGAAGAAACCTATTTTTTGGAATCCTTTCTCTCAAATTTGAGGGTTGTTCTTTGAAAGTTATTTTGTGTGATCTATTTTAGATGGGTCACCGGTCAATTTTTTTTGATAAATATTGAGTACTAATACTCAAGCCTGTGCATTAATTTGCACGACTCTCATTTGGAGAGTTTGATCCTGGCTCAGAGTGAACGCTGGCGGCATGGTTAAGACATGCAAGTCGAACGAGAAGCTTATCTTCGGATTTGTGGAAAGTGGCGAACGGGTGCGTAACACGTGAGCAACCTGCCCTAAAGTACGGAACAGCCCGTCGAAAGATGGATTAATGCTGTATGTGGCCTTTTATCGCATGGTAAAATGGCTAAAGCTTGTAATGGCGCTTTAGGATGGGCTCGCGGCCTATCAGCTTGTTGGTGAGGTAAAAGCTCACCAAGGCTAAGACGGGTAGCTGGTCTGAGAGGATGATCAGCCACACCGGGACTGAGACACGGCCCGGACACCTACGGGTGGCAGCAGTTTCGAATCATTCACAATGGGCGAAAGCCTGATGGTGCAATGCCGCGTGGAGGATGA
>NHDN01000037.1 GCA_002171765.1 Verrucomicrobia bacterium TMED60 | reverse complement strand
ATCCTGGTAGACTTTTGCCAACATGAAATAAGCCTTTTCGGATAGATAATTCTCGGGGTACAAGTTTACAATTCGCTCCAAAGCATCCACGGCTTCCTCTTCCTTGTTATCTTTTAAGGCAATCTCGGCAAGTGCCATCAGTGCTCGGGGTGCAAACCTCGGACCACGGGCAAGATTTGCTATTTCATCAAGCCGGACCCGGTCCTGAATACCGGATCGAAAACGGGGCACTACTCCCCATTTTCTGGGAAGATCTTCTTTTGCCAACCGCTCAGCCAATCGCATAAGAGATTCCGCAATTCTTTCAAAATCATAATTCGTATAAGCTTGTGCGACTAAGCGAAGGTGTTCAAAAGCCTTTTGCCAGTCTCCTTTCTGCTCTCGCAGAATGGAGGCACGGAAGAGAGACTCCGGACCAATTGCAACCAGAGAATTTTTTATTTTTATGGTAGCATCTGACCGCCTTTTTGAAAATTTTTCATAGAGTCCCAAAGCTTTTCGGAGTGATCCTTCTTTCTGAAGCTTGCTGGCTTCGATAAACCATTTTCTTGCTTCCTCCGAATTGTAAGGATCCCGATTTTTAATAAAGAAGCCTGTGCCGGGAAAAGTATATTCCTTGTCCACAACCCCAGGCCCTCTGGCCCTGGTAGCACCATCGAGAAAATTAAAAACGCAAAAGGAAAAGAGACTTAAATTTAGTAAGACGAAATTTTTCATTGATTATCAATAAGTAGTTTTAGAATCGAACAAGGGTTGCCGACCAAGTCAAGCCTGCTCCGAAGGCAACAAGCAAGCCCAGTTGCCCAGGCTTGAAAGTTCCAGCTCGAAAGGCTTCATCCAAAGCCAAAGGTATCGAAGCCGCAGAAGTATTTCCATGGTTTTCGAGATTACAAAAGAACTTTTCCAGAGGCACCTCGAGTCGATTGGCCAAACTCTCAACAATTCTTACATTAGCCTGATGAGGTATATAATGATCCACTTCGGAAGGATCCATTCCATGTTCTTTTAAAAGTTCACGGGATGCCATCTCCATTACCCGGACCGCGGACTTGAAAATCTCTCGGCCATTCATCCGCAAATAGTGTTCACGATTCTCAATCGTTTCAGCACTGGCTGGACTTCTAGATCCTCCGGCAGGTTGATAAAGCAGGGAAGGATTAGCCCCNTCAGATCCNCAACGAAAACCTANCAGGCTTGGACCNTCTCCTTTTNGGGATAANACGGCTGCTCCNGCTCCATCNCCAAATAANACGCAGGTAGTCCTGTCTTCCCAATCCATGATACTGGACATTTTTTCCGCCCCCACCACCAANGCATTTTGATAACGCCCNGAAGCGAGCATCGCATCTGCAACATCCAGAGCGTACAAAAAACCAGAGCAAGCGGCTTCCAAATCAAANGATGCAACTTTGCCNAGCCCCAACTTATGCTGAAGTTGACANGCAGTNGAAGGAAAGGCCATNTCNGGGGTAATGGTAGCNACAATCACAAGGTCAATCAAGTCGGTCGAAATTCCAGATTCTNGGATGGCNTTTTNTGCGGCACCTAAGGCAAGATCACTGGTTGATTCATCTGCCTGAGCGAATCTTCTCTCCTTAATTCCNGTACGACTGCGTATCCACTCATCCGAGGTATNNACCTTNTTACTGAGAGCTTGGTTGTCTACAATGTTTTCCGGGACAAAAGANCCCAAACCAAGAATGACGCTTTTTCCCTGATCCATGNTTNAGGAATTTGGAGAGCTGTTTTGGATTGGATTTGGCGGGCGAAGAATCTCATTGGTCTCACCAATATCATCGAGGACTTGGGCAAGCATATCATGTTGCACAAGATCGAGGCCTATCTTAATNGCACCACAAATGTGGTTTTGATTAGAAGATCCATGGGCTTTGATAACATTTTTGGTAAGTCCCAATAANGGAGCCCCTCCGAATTGTTCAGGATTAATCCGTTGTTTCAAGCTTTTGAAAGCTCCNTTCGAAAGCAAAGCNCCAGTTTTCCTAAGGGTATTTCTGCGTAATTCCTCATCGAGAAAACTGCGGATTAACTTGCTTAAGGATTCACAAGCTTTGAGAACGATATTTCCAACAAAACCATCACAAACTACTACATCCACAACATTTTCAAAAATTTGAAAGCCTTCAATGAGACCAGCGTAATTGATAATACTACCATCGATGTCTTTGAGCATGGAATGAGTTTCGTGAATAACCTCATTCCCTTTTCCTTCTTCGGTGCCGATGGTCAGAAGTCCCACNTTCGGTCTGACCAACCCTAATGCTACCCTGGCATAATTNGAACCAAGCACCGCACTTTGCACAATATGATAAGGTTTGGCGTGGGGATTGGCTCCCGCATCTAANAAAGTAAAATATCTCTCACGCCCNGGCCAGATNGTGCAAAGGGCNGGTCGNTCNACGCCTTCAAGNGTTCGNAACCTNATGGCACTTCCAGCCATTAGGCACCCGGTATTNCCACAACTTANAAGNGCATCCGCTTCTCCCTCTTTCAACGCATTCAAAGCCAAAGACATGGAGGACTTTTTCTTTCCCTTTATNCCAGCAATTGGTTTTTCGTCCATTCCNACAATTTCTGGGGCATGGCGAACACTTACTTGATTCGAATTCAAGTTGAGATCATGCTCAACNATTGGACCTAANACNTCTTCCTGTCCNAAAAGAACAAAATGGGTGTTTCTCGGAGAAACATCAACNGCCTTGGAAACTCCNGNNAGTATTTCNTGTGGNCCCTGNTCNCCNCCCATTGCATCNACTGCAAGGGTAATCCGNGCCTCGGTCTTACTCATGCCGAAGCTGCATCTGCAAATTATACCTCTAGGTCGAGAACTTGCTTGCCACGNTACTGCCCNGTCTCGGGATTAACGCGGTGAGGACGAGACATAGACCCGTCAGCCTCCTTGGATAGAAGAGGTGCTTTGAATCGATTAGCTCCGCGTCTTTTACGACTGCGTTGCTTGGAGTTTTTTCTTTTTGGCTGTCCCATAGCAAAGACATATTAAANCANTTGTTTTTTCGATGGTCAAGACAAGTTAGTGGTTTCGNTTNAGGNAAAATAAAAATAAAGGATNAGNAAAGAAAGNATCATTCGATACCAAACAAATAAACCCAACCCTCTCCGGGTCAGATAGCCAACGAGCCAAAAAACNGAAAGAGCCGCAGATATGCCNGCAACAAAACATCCCCACAANACAGGGCCTANCTCNAGGTTGGCNGACATCACTTCCCACTTGGTCAAACTCTTATAACCTGCNGCAGCAGTTAAGGTAATCAGTCCNAGTAAAAAACTAAATTCAGCAGCTTTCGCTCTTTCNAAGCCAACGAAGTATCCNCCGACAATCGTCATCATTGACCTACTNGTACCTGGCCACATNGCNACACATTGCATNATTCCNATAAATAANGAATTNGTCCAAGTTAAATCATCCAGTGTTTTCTCATTCCCCATTGAATAATCAGATGTTTGCCGTTTTTTTCTACTCTCCGCCCATCCCATCAGCAAGGATCCAGCAAATAGGGCAAAGGCNATCGGCAGGAGNCCGAAGAGCATACTTTCAATCAAATCATCNAGAAAAGGACCTACGAGTGCAGCGGGCAAGAAAGCCAAAAACAAATTGAAACCCAANCGCTTCCCCCTTGGATCAAGGCCNAGCATGCCTAAGGCAATCGACCACAATTCCTTTCTGTAAATCAAAGCAACNGCTAAAATGGCACCTGCTTGGATNACAATGAGNTANGCATTGATCGCTTCCTCANATCCAGNNTTTTCACTTTCCTTCANTGCTTCACTTACTAANATCAAATGACCCGTTGATGAAATNGGTAAAAACTCGGTAATCCCNTCAACCAAACCATAAATTGTAGCATCGGAGTAGCTCATTCCTAAAGATTGATTGGAATCAATNNGGAAGGATTCANTTNNATTCTGGGCNAAAGATCCGTTTGCGAACCACAATAAAATTACCAGTGGGTACAAAAATGATTGTCGAATTAACACGATAGTGTTCTACAAGGTGAGAACGGCACTAAGTGCAAGAAATAAAACTTTTCTAAAAAAATCCAAAATCTAAAAAATTTCATGTTTTCCTCTCCTTTACCTGAACTAATTAATCTTCTTTCCGAAAACCAAGAGTTAAACGGAAACCAAATTGCAGAGTCGATTGATGCACTTACCAACCCCGATGTTCAAGAGTCTGAAAAGNTTGAGTTCCTNACNGCCATGACCGANAANGGNGAGACTGAATTGGAATTTTCTCATTTCGTCCGTGAATTTAGAAAACGGGCAATTAGTCCGGAACTTGATGAATTTTCAACCCGGGCCATTGATCTTTGTGGAACCGGGGGTGACCAGGCGGGAAGTTTTAATATTTCGACTTTTGTCTCCTTCCTCGTGGCATCTGCGGGNATCCCCGTGATCAAGCACGGAAACCGCTCCATTAGTTCGAAGTGTGGAAGTGCGGATTTGTTAGAAGCAGTCGGAATCCCTTTAGCTCCCGCTAAAGAAAAGCTTCAAGAGGGCTTAAAGTCCCTGAACTTTGGTTTTCTTTTTGCACCTCAATATCACCCCGCGTTCAAGCACATTGCTCCAGTACGAAAAAGGCTGGCGGAGCAAGGAATTCTTACATTCTTTAATGTCATGGGTCCCATGATTAACCCCGCCCGNCCCTCCTATCAACTGGTTGGAAGCTTTGATCCCAATTATTTGAGGCCCATGGCGAAGGCATTGGAAACGAACAACCTAAAATCTGGCTTGATCGCTCACTGCCAGGTTGAAGATGATGAAATTACCTCCGTGGACGAATTGACCGCTTGCGGTGAAAATTTGGTCTTTGGCTTTGGCAGGAACCAGACCACGGAAGTGGAGAAATGGACCCCTTCCGAATGGAACCAAGAAGAATATCCCATCCGTCATCTCAAGGGAGGTGATCTGAGTGAAAACNTTAAGATCATGAAAAATATTTTGGATGGTGATTGCTTTCCCGGATTGACGGCAACCATTCTGGTTAATGCAGCTACCGCATTTTTAATTTGCGAACGGGTTGAATCTCTCGGAGAGGGTGTCGAGCTTGCTGAAAGTCTCATCCAGGATGGAAAAGTTAAAAAGTGGCTTGACCTTACTTCCGATTTTTTCGCTTGAAAATGAAGAATAAAATATTTGGAACCGATGGGATCCGGGGACCTTATGGGACCGAAGGGATGAATGAAGACCTTGCCTATTCTCTTGGCTTTTCGATAGGCAAGTATCTTGAGGAGGAGGGATTGAATAATGAAACCATNCTNCTTGGCCGTGACCCAAGAGAATCAGGCGAGAGCCTTCAAAAAGCCTGTGCCGCCGGGATTCATCAATTTGGNCACCAACCCTTGGATGCTGGGATCGTACCCACACCTGCTCTCGCGTTTGGAGTCAAGTCTTTGGGTTGTAAAATGGGAGTTATGGTGACTGCTTCACACAATCCTGAGGCCGATAATGGGCTTAAGTTATTTTCATCTGCCGGAGCCAAATTATCGATCGAAGAGGAAAGTCGAATTGAAAACCTTTTGCGATCAAACAGACAGGTTCAATCCGATTCCGTTGACATGAAATCCGTCAAAATTAAGGACGATTATAAAAACAACCTTTGCGGTTTCTTTCCCGATGATGTTTTGGAAGGAAAACGGATTGTGCTGGATGCAGCCAATGGTGCAACCTCTGTAACTTCNCCAGCAGTTTTGACCGCACTCGGTGCAGAAGTAATTTCTATTCATAATGGGGACGGTGTAATTAATTCCTGNTGCGGATCCGAGGCTCCCAACTCGCTTCAAGNAAAAGTGNTGNATATGAAAGCNGATCTTGGTATTGCCCATGATGGGGATGGAGANCGAGTAGTCTTNGTTGATTCTTCCGGAAAGCTGATCGATGGAGACAAGATTCTTGGCCTCTTGGCATTGCTTGCCGATAAGAAAAATAATCTTAANCAGAAAGGTTTCGTAGCAACCGTCCATAGCAACTCAGGGCTTGCCGCTTCTCTATNCTCCATCGGNATTNAGTTGCACCGGGCTNAAGTTGGNGACCGAAATGTTGCCAATGTNATGGAGGCAACTGGTTGCAACTGGGGGGGGGAATCATCTGGTCATGTGGTNGCTCANGATTATTTACCAACTGGTGATGGTTTATTTACTGCACTTTGTATAGCTNCTGAAGTTGGCCCAAGTCAGNCATCGCTCCANAACCTTACGGATTGGGTGGAGCTTTGGCCTTGCAGATCCGATTCTTTCAAGGTCAAAGAAAAANTTCCTCTTGNNAACTGCTCCGAAATCCAAAANGCTTTGGAAAAAGNGGAGCANGATTTGGCNGATAATGGTAGGGTCTTACTGAGGTATTCAGGAACNGANCCAAAAATTNGATTNTTGGTTGAAGCAAGAAATGAAAATTTGGCAGATGAAATNTTCACATATATTNTGAATATTATACAAANAACATTGTAATTTACTCATTTGTGTCCGAAAAGAATACCCTTCGGAATTTCACTAGACNATTTTTACCCCAACTATGATTCAAGAAGTCGAAATAGCCCAACTTGACCCCCGTATAATAAAGCAATTAGATGCCGCTGATAAAGCGGCTGTTTCGGATGTTGCATATACCATGGAAATCTATGCTTCCATCCTTAAGCAGTACCCTGGTTGTTTGGAACTTCGTAAGAAACTCAGNAATCTTCAACTTAAANANGCTGGCAAGGCNGGGAAAGGAATCGCNGGNATGTTAGGAAAAGTTACCATTGCTCCTTTTCTCAAGAAAGGGAAAGAAGACCCGGATCCGCAAGCTACTCTTGAAAAAGCTGAACTCTTGATCTCAAAATCTCCTTCCAATACAGCGGCACATCAAATGGTCGCAGATGCTGCAAGAGCACTTGGAATTTTGACAACCACTGCATTTGCTTTGGAAACAATTAAGAAAATCCAGCCCAAGGATTTGAATAATATCAAAGACCTAGCCAATGTTTATATCGAGCTTGGAGAAACCGAGAGTGCGATCGAGATGGGCAACTTAATCGTGAGCATAAACCCCCGAGATGGAGATGCTGAAGATATTATGAAACGGGCCTCGGTGGCTGCTGCGATGCATCGAGGAAAGTGGGAGGAATCCGAAGATTTTCGGACTCAATTAAAAGACGAAGCTGAAGCTCAGTCCCTCGAGCAAGCCTCCAAAACCATGACCGACTCCAAAGGACTAGAGGGGTTGATTCGCCAAGCATATGACAAGGTTCAAGAAGAACCAAATAATATCAACCATTACAAGCAGCTTAGCGATTATTACCAAAGGTATGGTGATTTGGAAAATGCGATTGCCTGGATCCAGCAAGCCCGTGAGCAGGAAGCTGGAAAGGGGGATGTATCTCTAGAAGAAAAAGAGCGTACTTTAACCCTAGAATATTTCGAGCACTCTATCGAGCAATGGCAAGAAGCTTGCAACCGAGAACCCGAAAATCAAGAGTGGAAAAAATCTTTGGACACTGCGATTGGCAACAAGAAGCAATATCAGTTTGGTCAGCTTGAGTCTCTGGTTCAAAGGTATCCAAATGATTATGGGTATCGGTATGAACTTGGTATTTTACTTTTTGAAGAAGAAAAATTTGATGATTGCCTCCAGCATTTCCAACTGGCTCAGAGAAATGCAAAAGTAAGATTGGATGCCATTCTCTACCTCGGGCGAGCATACAGTCGCAAGGGATTTCAGGATATGGCGATCGAGCAATTCTCCATCCTGAAATCCGAAATTCAAGTAATGGACGAGCGCAAAAAAGATGCGATCTACGAACTTGGTTGTTGTCACGAAGCCATGGGAAACAAGGAAAAAGCATTCGAAGAATACAAAGCAGTTTATTCCACCGATATTTCTTTTCGTGATGTCGCCGATAAGATCAATAGTTTCTATCAACAAAAAGCCCCGACTCCCTAAAACAGTGGCGGAGAGGGAGGGATTCGAACCCCCGGTACCTTGCGGCACACCCGATTTCGAGTCGGGCACATTCGACCACTCTGCCACCTCTCCAAGGGTACAAATCTTGTCAAACTCAAATCTGGTGGCAACACTTTTAGGTTCGATACTTGGTAGAAATGATTAATTTCCACGCTTGCTTGGAATTCGATTGTGATTTTGAATAAATGTTATGCCTAAGGTTCTAAATCTACTTTTCTCTTTTTGCTTACTTTTCTGCTGGGGGTGTAAGTCCGCAAAGATTGAAACGATTGACTTTTCAGACGGTTCTTATGAAGGAGAACTGAATAGCAAGAAACAGAAGCACGGAAAAGGATTCTTCCGCTGGAGTGATGGTTCATACTACAACGGTGAGTATGTTCGCGATCAAAGACATGGAGAAGGCCGTTTTCTCTGGGCAAACGGAGAAACTTACGATGGAGATTACCTCGAAGACCAAAGAACAGGAAGNGGAGTATATCGCTGGCCCGACGGCTCCTTTTACGAAGGTTTATATTTCAAAGGGAAACGACATGGAAATGGTAATTTCACTGCTTCAGACGGAATTCGCTATGAAGGGGAATGGTTGCACGATGTTCAGCATGGGAAAGGGAAATTAATTTTTCCNAATGGAAATGTCGTGGNCGGAACCTGGATTGATGGAAAATTAGTCTCATCCAATNCCGTCCCGCCTCCAACTTCTACGAGNCCTATGATCGAAGTTGANGAGATTCCATCGGTCGACATTCCTGCTCAAAGCAAACCCGTTGAGCTCAGCCCTGCACTCTCTACGGTAACTAAATCGAATATTAAAAGCACAAGTACAAGCTCATCCAACTCTTCAACCGTTGAGCTCGCAAACCCCGATGATGCTTTACTTGCCGACGCCATACCTCCTCCCCCCAGTCCTGTGGTACTGCCCGTGCCCCCACCAGCTCCCATACCCCCTACCCCTCAAGAACTTAAAATTCCAGAAGAAAAAGATCCCAAGGAGAAAATAAACTTGGATTTTTCTAAGAATGAGACCAGCGATGCGTGGCGTGGAACCGCAGCCGATGCTGAAGCTCAATTCATGACTGAGCTGTTAAATGGATTGGATACGATAAAGGAACGAGATTCTAATTTACCATTTTCGGGCAAGATGTTGATTGTCGACCAAAATGGACTCCTTGAAGGTGAGCTTAATCTTTTGAATGGGGTGCTTCACGGTAAGGAGATCTTTTTTGATTCAAATGGAAAAGTCTTAGAAGAAAATCTCTGGGAAAATGGNCGAAAAGTAGATTGATTTCTTTTNAAATCATTCAAAAGCACTCCCTTTTCNAAGGGGAGGAATTCTTTGAAAAAATTTATAAACGTTAATGTTTCTCGATTTTTTTGCTCCGCAGTCTGTTTTACAATAAAGTATTTATTGTGAAAGCATCTAAAACTATTTCTGAATCGTCCACAACCCTGCCTTTTGATCCAAGTGAATTTCCCAGAGAACTTCAAAGGCATTACATTTCTTCTTCNGAAGAGGAGATCGACCAAATGCTTCAAGCANCCAAGTTAACAAGCTTNTCCGATGTATTTGATCATATCCCAAATTCNATTCGGTTTGAAAANGGNATGGGTCTACCTGAAGAACTATCCTATGAAGATACAAGTACTGAGATCTCGAAACTTGCATCCAAAACCAACAATCATCCTTCTTTTATCGGGGACATGCTTCCAGTCTGGTCGGTCGATCCCATTGTTGATTTCGTCAGTAAACTTCGGCCCCTCAGCACTTCATACACTCCTTACCAACCGGAACGAAGCCAAGGCACTTTGGTTACGCATTGGATTTATCAGTGNGCCTTATCTTCCCTAACCGGATTTGAGGCAATNAACACCTCTCTGTATGATCGTTCCTTCGCTATGTTTGAAGCGATCACTTGTGCCATTCGTACCAGCAATAAGCCAAAGAAAATTCTGTTGGCCCGTTCGCTTTTTTCGGATGATGTGGATGTTTTACACACNCTNTCCAAAGAGACNGGTATCGAATTTTCTTTTCTNGAGCTCNACCCACATACCGGANTGCTCAATTATTCAGACCTTGCAGATATTTCCCGACAATCCGATCAATATTCCGCCTTCGTTTTCCCNCAAGTAAATTCNCTGGGACTACTCGAAGATACCGATCTTCTCACCACATTTTGTTCCGATAATGGAATTCGCTCTATCGCTGCTATCGATCCTGCCTTACTTACTTCTGGCGGCTTGAAGCCACCCTGTTCCTTCGGAGAAAATGGAGCCGACTTTATCATTGGGGATGCTCAACACCTGGCAACGAATCCATCCTTTGGAGGTCCCGGTCTTGGACTTTTCGGGTGCAGGTTCAATGAAAAAAATAAGCGGGATATTAGGCATACACCAGGTCGGTTTATTGGCAAGGGTAAGGATATAAATGGTCGCGATTGTTTTGTCATGGTTCTTTCCACTCGCGAGCAACACATACGAAAAGAAAAAGCCACTTCCAATGTTTGCTCCAACCAAGCTTTTCTGGCAAGCCTCGCCGGCGCGAATCTATTGGCAAAGGGCGACAAAGGATTAAGCGAAAGCTTGGCTTCCGCTATGAGAGCAAAAGATGAATTTCTTGAATCTTTAAAANAACTCGATGGGGTCGAAGTCGCATTNCCTGATTCTCCAGCGTTGAACGAACTGGTTCTCTCACTGCCCTGCCCGNTCGATGGAATCATCAAGGAAGCCCGGAAATTCGACCTCCATCTTGGTGTCGATGTATCCAGTCGGATCGGGGAACACTCCTCTCAGAACTTGCTCAAGTTAACTTTCACCGACTTGGCTAGTGCAGAGAATCTAAAAGCTCTCACTGCTTTTTTTAACGAGTTTTTTACTGCTATCCCCGGGAACCAAAGGATTCATAAATTATCCAATATTGATTCTTATCTAAGGCTCGACTCTCCATCTCTTCCTTCATTTTCAAACGAAGAAATCTCTCACTATTTCGAGAAACTAGCCGAATTAAATGTTAGCCCAGATGACGGCTGCTACCCACTTGGTTCTTGTACGATGAAGTATAACCCCTTGATCAATGACTGGGCTGCTGGACTGAAGGGCTTTGCCCAAGCCCACCCTCAGATGCCAACGGAGGATGCCCAAGGTCCCCTTTCTGTGCTTTTCAAAATTCAAGAGTGGTTCAAGAAGATAACGGGTCTTCCCGGTGTGACAACCCAACCGGTAGCTGGTGCACAGGGAGAACTTGTAGGCTTAAAAATGTTTCAAGCCTACCACCGCCATAATGGGGAAGAATTTCGGAGGAAAATCCTAATTCCCCGTTCGGCTCACGGAACAAATTTTGCAACTGCGGCCATGGCGGGTTATCCCGATGGAATTGTTTATCTCGAAGCCTCTAAAGATGGAACCGTGGATATGGATGATTTCAGGAAAAAACTGGAAGAATTTGGGCCCAATCTTTGTGGTGTCATGATTACCAACCCCAACACCTCTGGAATCTTTGAAAAAAACTTCAAATTGATTGCAGATGAGGTTCACAATGCGGGGGGACTCGTCTACATGGATGGTGCCAATATGAATGCCATTGCCGGGATTGTGAATCTTGATTCACTTGGCGTGGATGCCGTGCATAACAACCTNCACAAGACATGGACCATACCTCATGGGGGGGGAGGACCCGGAGATGCGATTGTAGCAGTATCTGAGAAGTTGATCGATTTTCTTCCTGGTAAGCAAATCATTCAAAAGGTAGATGAAAGCTATGATGTAACAGTTCCCCGACATAGCATCGGGGACTTTCATCGGCATTGGGGAAACTTTGGGCATAAAGTTAGGGCTTTCACCTATCTCTTGAGATTAGGAAATCAGGGAATTCCTCGCATGTCATCCGTAGCCGTTCTATCAGCCCGTTATTTATTGAGTCGTTTAAAAGANCACTACTCCACTCTTCCAGCGACTGCTGAACATTCTCCNAGAATGCACGAGTTTATTCTCACCCTGAGCGAAGAAGAGTTTAAGTTTTTGGAAACTGCGGGCATTCCTAAAAGTAAAGCCATTCCTCAAATCGGAAAATTATTTCTCGACTTTGGTTTTCATGCCCCGACCGTCGCCTTTCCTGAAATTTACGGATTAATGATTGAACCCACGGAAAGCTTTACGAAGTCCGAGCTCGACCGATTTGCCGATGCTGTCATCGCCATCAAGAATCTTATCTTGCAAAACCCTGAGGTATTAAACACTGCACCCCATTTTACCCCGATTGATCGCGTAGATGAAGTCTCCGCAAATCGAAACCTGATCCTACAGGAAGAGATCCTCCATCTCCCTTCCCTTCCCTTTAACCGAATCAAGAACTCCACCCTAATGGATTTGAGCATTTCTGAAATCCAGAAAAAGGTAATCGAAGCAAACCAAACCCAGGTTATAGGTTAGGTTTGACCCCAGTGATGAATTTCTTACTCTANGTTTTTTATGAATGAAGAAGANGAAAAACCTCTATTTACCAAATCTGGGAGTGGAATCATCCTGGTCATTACCATTGGGTTTTTTCTGTTTATGCGTGGGGTTTTAATGCCTCATGTACCTTCTCAGGATCCTGATGCTGTGAACATTGTGGCTAGTATGACATCTTTCTGCATGACCGGAGTTTTTTGGATTGCTGCAAACATGNTTGGGGTCACCTGGGTAGATTATTCAAGAAGAAAAAAGAATTAGTTCCCACCCGAATTCCCNNAAAATTCGGNAAATTTTTTGAGTTCGGATCTTAGCTTCCCCCGAGGAGTTCCTTTTACCAAAACTCCATTTTCTTCAACTTCCTCCGATCTCAAGCAACCCTCTTTACGCATTTTTGCTACCAGAGCATAGGATTCGTGCGGTATCAGATAAGACTCNAGGATACCCTCACCTTCCAGCAATGCATCGATGGCAGAGCCCAAGGAATCAAGTCCTATTTTTTTACTGGAACTTACAAACTCTGCCCTATCATCCAAAACTCTTCCTCGGATTGGTTCCGTGTCGGACTGAACCAAGTCAATTTTGTTGAAGACAGTAATGATTTTTTTTTCTTCGGCTCCTAGCTCACCAAGAACTTCTAATGTCGTTTCCATTTGGTTCTCGAAATTAGGATTGGAGAGATCCACCACATGAAGAAGAAGGTCTGCGACCACGGTTTCCTCGAGAGTTGCCCGAAAGGCATCCACTAGGCGGTGGGGTAATTTGCGGATAAAGCCAACGGTGTCGGTAAGAATAACCATTCTACCACTTGGTAAACTGAGTTTCCGGCTTGTTGGATCCAAAGTGGCAAATAATTTATCTGCGGCTAAGACTGTTGAACCCGAAAGTGCATTAAGAAGAGTAGACTTTCCTGCGTTGGTATAGCCCACCACAGCAATAGTTGGCAGAGGAATTCGATGCCTTTTTTTTCGGCTGGTTTGTCTTCTGGTGGAAACTTGTCGAATTTCCTTCTTAGTGGATGCAATCTTGTCCCGTAGCATTCTTTGATCGAGTTCAATCTGAGCCTCACCTTCCCCCCTTTGAGTTACCCCTCCTCCACGTTGCCTCCCCAAGTGAGTCCATGCCCGGCGGAGACGAGGCAAAGAGTATTCCAAACGGGCAAGTTGAACCTGTAAAGTTGCTTCTTTAGTTTGAGCTCTTTCTGCAAAAACATCGAGGATTACCTCATGCCGATCAATGACCAAAACTTTACTTTCCTCTTCCCAATTTCTTTGTTGGCTCGGTGAAATCTCATTGTCGAAGATAATCACATCGCAATTTAGCTCTTTTACTTGCCCTACGATTTCTTCAAGTTTTCCTTTTCCTATCAAGTGCCCCGGAAAGGTCTTGCGAGTCCTGACCACCTGTTTCTTAAAAATCTGAATTCCTAGGTTCTTTACCAATTCCTCCAACTCCTCGAGTAATGACTCTGCGCCGTCCCGCTCATCTTCTCGCTTAATTACCGAAAGTAAATAGGCCCTTTCGACCAACCTCGGCTTCTCCCGGACTTCAAACACCCAACGAATATGTAGAGGTTATTCGCTTAAAAAAAGGGGTTCGGACAAAAATGCCCGAACCCCTCATATTCAGAAAATTGTTAGACAAACTTTCTTAGCTCACTGATGCTTGGGCTGCTGCTAAACGAGCNGTTGGAACNCGAAAAGGAGANCAACTGACNTAATTCAGGCCAATNTTGTGGCAAAACTCCACNCTCTTGGGATCGCCNCCNTGTTCNCCGCAAATACCAAGTTTGATATTACGACGGCCAGCTTTACCCTTTTTGACCCCNATCTCCATAAGTTGCCCAACTCCNCTTTGATCAACGCTAGCAAAAGGATTNGCNTCAATAATATCTAATTCTGTNTAGTTCGGAAGAAANCTTCCTGAATCATCNCGGCTCATNCCCATAGTNGTCTGNGTTAAATCATTNGTTCCAAAACTGAAGAACTGAGCNGTTTTGGCAATTTCGTCTGCCACCAATGCTGCTCTTGGGATCTCAATCATGGTACCTACCATGTATTTAACTTTTTCCCCTTTGGCCGCAAAGACCTTCTTTGCAGTTTCATGAATGACCTCAACTTGTAATTCTAATTCCTTAGGAAATCCAACTAAAGGAACCATGATTTCAGGATTAACTTCAATTCCGCTTTTCTGTACGAGCAGTGCCGCTTCAATAATAGCTTGTGCCTGCATCTCTGTAATTTCAGAGTAAGAAACTCCTAGCCGGCACCCACGGTGACCAAGCATCGGATTGAACTCGTGCAGATCTTCGACACGTTTTTTGATTGCAGCCAAAGAGACCCCAAGTTTTTTAGCCAAATCCTTCTGAGCAGTCAGATCGTGGGGCAAGAATTCGTGCAAGGGAGGATCCAAAAGACGAATGGTTGCAGGACGGCCTTCCAGTGCCTTGAAGATACCTTGAAAATCTCTTCTTTGATAAGGTAGTAGCAATTTGAGTGCTTTCCGGCGATCCACTTCATTGTCCGCAAGGATCATTTGTCGCATCGCATCAATACGATTTCCTTCGAAGAACATATGCTCGGTACGGCACAATCCAATTCCAGATGCACCAAACGCGATCGCGTTCTCAACTTGAGTGGGAGAATCGGCATTGGTACGGACCGACATCTTAGTCGCCTTTTCACACCAGCTCATCAGCTGAGAAAAGTTCTTGAAATCACGACTCTTTTTAGGATCTAATTTCTTATCAATTAGAACTTGAATGATCTCCGAAGGCGCTGTTTTTAATTCACCCGCAAATATTTCACCCGTAGTCCCATTAATGGAAAGATAGTCCCCTTCCTTGTATGCGGAACCATCCACTTTTAGGGTACGAGTTTTGTAATCGATGTCTAATTCTGCCGCTCCGCAAACACATACTTTCCCCATTTGACGAGCAACCAAAGCAGCGTGCGAAGAAACTCCCCCGCGGGCTGTCAATATCCCCTCTGCAGCAATCATTCCCCGTAAATCTTCAGGAGAAGTCTCTTGCCGAACTAAGAGAACCGGGCCTTTTTTGGCAGCTTCTACGGCGCGTTCCGCGTTCATACAAATTTTGCCAGACGCAGCACCTGGGCCAGCAGGAAGTCCCTTACAAAGTTTTTTCGCTTTTTTCTGTGCAACAGTATCAAAAACCGGAGAAAGTACTTGATCAAGTTGTTCAGCAGGGACTCTCTTAATGGCGGTTTTCCAGTCAATCAACTTTTCCTTTACCATCTCCGTTGCAATACGAACCGCAGCAAGACCGGTACGTTTGCCATTTCGGGTTTGTAGCATGTAGAGCTTTTCTTCCTCGATGGTAAACTCAAAGTCCTGCATGTCCTTGAAATGCTTTTCTAATTTTTTCTGCACCAGCACTAATTCCTTGAATGGCTTCGGCAGGACTCGCTTGAGCTTGGCCACAGGCTGCGGAGTACGCACACCAGCGACCACATCTTCACCTTGGGCATCGGTAAGAAACTCACCGTAAAGAACTTTTTCTCCACTTGCAGGATCCCGGGTAAAGCCCACTCCTGAACCAGATTTTTTTCCCGTATTTCCAAAGACCATAGCCTGGACATTTACGGCCGTTCCCCATTCTGCAGGAATACCATATTTTCGGCGATATACAATTGCTCGGTCATTCATCCAAGAGCTAAAAACCGCCCCAACTGAGCCTTCTAATTGCTCCCAAGGGCAAGTAGGGAAATCCTTTCCAGTGCGTTTCTTAACCAAGCTTTTAAATCGACCAACTAACTCCTGCATCTGTGCGGCGGAAATACGAGAATCATCAACTTCCCCTTTCTCCTGAGGAAAGATTTCTTTCTTAAACTCCTCGATAATATGCTCGAACGGATCATGATCTTCGCTGGGTAGTTTTTGGACACCCATTACAACATCACCATACATTTGAATAAAACGACGGTAACAATCCCAAGCGAAACGGGCGTTGCCGGATGCTTCCGCTAAGGCACCAACCGTATCATCATTCAGACCGAGATTGAGAATGGTATCCATCATACCAGGCATTGAGTCCCGGGCCCCTGAGCGTACAGAAAGTAGAAGAGGCTTTTTCATATCACCTAATTTTTTCCCTAGCTGCTTCTCCATCGTAGCCACTGAAGCTTTGATTTGATCGTCCAAACATTTTGGGTAGGTTCTTTTGTGGTCGT
>NHDN01000036.1 GCA_002171765.1 Verrucomicrobia bacterium TMED60 | reverse complement strand
AGAGACAGGCCAGAATTCAGTGGTTGGGAACCTTCTGCTTACCATTCCCGTCTCTGCTCCTCTTTTATCGGTTTCTCCTCCTACCAATATCGTTGCCAATGGGGCAAAATTACTGGGACAAGTTACTCAATCAGGTGGTGCGGACGCCAATATCACTGTGCATTGGGGTGATAACGATTCAACCACAGGTTCCTGGGACGATAATTACACTTTGGGAATGAAAGGGAACGAGGCCCTCGCTCACGATGTAACCAGCCTATCCACGGGTGGCACTTATTATTATCGTTTTAAGGGTGATAATCAGGGTAATTGGACTCCTGTCTCTCTTCCCAAGCTCCTATGGCTTGATGCCAGTGATTCCTCTTCGTTAACCACATCTTCAGGAAAAGTGAGCGAGTGGAGGGATAAAAGCGGAAACAACAACCACGCCGCACAGTCCAATTCCAATTACCGTCCTGCTCTTGTGGCCAATGCCCTCGGAGGGAAGTCAGTTCTTCGATTCGATCCTACGGATAACCGGATGCATGTGGGTGATGTCCGTATCTCAACCGGGGATGTTCAAGCTTTCATGGTATCCCAGAGTTCGGACACCTCGGGCCAGAATTGGCAAAGACTTATGGGAGTCTACACAAGTGGAAATGACTGGCAAGCACCCAACTGGAAAATGGACCGTCCCGGCACTAGTGGTACACCCATCGCATACACGGGCAAAATCATTGAAGTTTCTGTCCAGAATCGACACATCAGTGGTCTTAAGATTGGAAGTTCCGGCAAGAACGGCTGGCAAAGAGCTGCTGCTGATGTTGCTGAGGTTCTTATATTTGGGAATACGCTCTCTGCAGACGACAAGAAAAAAGTTGAAGGCTATCTTGCTCACAAGTGGGGGATTACCTCGACCTTGGCCAGCAACCACACCTACAAAAACAACCANGCNCANTCNGGTGGTACGAGCTGGTCTAGCACACAATCTTTTCAAACNGCTAGTACCGCNNCGGCTCCCATACTTGGTTCGGTTTTTAATGCCAGTGATATCACCGCTTCTTCTTTTAAATTAAATGCTTCGCTCAGCAGTACCGGCGGGACCGCAGACACCAAGTTATATTTTCTCTGGGGAGACAACGATGGAAATACCACCATCTCATCCTGGGACAATAATGTAACCNTTTCGAATGTTAATCCTGGCCTNATNAGTACTGAAATCACTTCNGGCTTTACCCCNCCGACCCAATANTTTGCCCGNGTTGTGGCAAGCAATTGGAAAGGACAGTCCTGGTCCACTTCCACTATTTCATTTACCCCAAAAGCCACCAATTCTACNACTCCTGCCCAACTCTTTACTTCCTCGAAATTAAAGGTCTGGTTGGATGCCAGTGATGCTTCGACCCTCTGGCAGAACAGCGGGGCATCCTCGGCCGCTTCCAATGGGGAAAGTCTTGCCCTCTGGCAGGATAAATCCGGAAACAACAACCATGCTTCGCAATCCACTACGGGAGACCGTCCCCGAGTGATTGCAAATCATCTCAATTCTAAAACTGCCATTCAATTCACCCAAGACAATGATGACAATGGGGATGATATGCAGCTTGGGAGTTTAAGTTCACAATTTCCATCTGGAGCAAGTTGGTATGCCATGGTGGATCTTTTGGAGTCCAATGCCAAGCGATACAATATATTAGGCGTCAATAGTGCCAATGATGACCGTATGGTGGCCAGTATCTGGTCTGAAAGTCGTCCATCATCCTTTCTCAGTTACCGAGCCAATTTATCCGGATGGAATAATTTTCCCGCCACGGGCAAAGCCATCTTTGTATATGAAAGTGATTCCACAGTTTTCCGCATTTCGGTCAATGGCACCGAGATCGGTACCGCATCTGCAGGATACTCCAGCGGATCGGGAGTCTGGCAGATCGGAAATCGGGTTGGCTCCGGCCAAGCTTACAATGGGTATATTGCAGAAATCGTAATGCTCAATGAGGTCTTACCCGATACCACCCGTAAAATCATGGAGGGTTACTTAGCTCATAAATGGGGTGCATCTACAAGTCTACCCGCTTCTCACCCTTACCGAGCATCTGCTCCCACCTCTACTTCTTCCATCACCAGCCCACTTACCGCAAGTGCCAGTCGTGGCTTTACCTTCACTTATCAAATTACCGCGAACAATAGCCCCACCCTCTATAAAATTTACAACGNNCCCGCTTGGCTTAGNATNAATCAGGCGTCGGGTGTAGTTTCTGGTATGCCTCCAGCGGGTGGTACTTTTACCTTCCAGGTATCTGCCCAAGGTAGTGCCTCCTCCGCAATCGGTGATCTTGTACTTACGGTTGGAGATAACACTCCTTTTACCAATTCTTTGGAGATCTCAATCCAACCCTTTGACCTTACCCGACCAACCGGTGATACCGTAACCAGCTCCGCGGTTAACGGTGGCCAAGTCGCAACTCGCTTATTTGACAACCTCACGCTCAACAATTCCACTGATCGCTGGCAAGGGAATAACAATGCCCTGCCTGCGGTTTGGGTACAATACCAGTTCGCTGGTGGCACTCGCCAAAAAGTCACCTCTTATACCCTAACTGCCCAGAATGCCGATGTCGCAAATCGTTCCCCTGCTAATTGGACTCTTCAAGGATCCAATGATGGAAGTACTTGGACTACACTGGACACGATAACCGGACAGACCAGCTGGACCGCAGAGGAAAAACGTACTTATGCCATCAGTTCTCCCGGATCCTATGAATATTATAAATTGGTAATTTCTGCCCGGGCCGGAAGTGGAGGTGACCGGGTCGCCTTGCGAGAAATGGAATTGCTTGGAACCCCGTCTCTTTCCAATTGGTACATGCTGGTTCGCCTAAATGAGTCCAATAGCGATCTTTATGCCCAGGGCTTCCGTTACAATTTGCTCAAATCCGCAGGTGAAGACCTCCGTTTCCAGACTCCTGCTGGGGTTGAACTTCAGCATGAAATTCAAAAATGGGATGTAACCGGGGAATCCTTGGTCTGGGTTGAGATTCCAGCACTTATTCCAGACGAGAAGATCCTGATGAGATGGGGAAATCCACAAGCCGCCCTGCCCGCTTATGCNACGAATGGGGATTCCTGGTCGAACTCCCTTGGTGTATGGCATTTAGATGAGACCTCCACCGTAAGTTTTGGAGATTCTTCTTCTCAATCCAACGACATTACCAATATCAACAACTTATCACCTGTTCAAGGCATCGTGGGTGGAGCAATGGACTGGGGAGATGGCAACAATGACGCAGGTGTCAAAACCACTTCGCCTGTTGATACGGGAGGAGTGTTTACTGCTTCCATGTGGCTCAAATATGAGAAGGCAAGTGATATCAACTGGCAGTCTATTATATCCAATAAAACAGCATGGAANAATNCNTANGGNTTCNATATCGGTCTATANGACAATAACGATACCAGATTGCAGATACGTGGTGGAAATGCCAACCCCGTTTATGAGCCCTCTCCCGTGATTTCAAGCTGGATTGGAATGCCTTGGACCCATACGGTTTTTTCTTTTAATGGCTCTACTGTAACCGGATTCTTCAATGGTGTTGAAAGCTTTTCCGGAACTATTGCTCCGGCATCTAATTCCGCTTATCCNATGGGTGTGGGTAACAACGCGGTAGGGAGCACCGATACCTGGGACGGTCCAATCGACGAGTTGCGGATCGACAAGTATGCCAGTTCTCTGGACTGGGCGAAAGCAAGTTATGAAAACCAAAAGCCAAATTCTACCTTCTTAAAAATTGATAATTTTAAAGGTACACCCGTATTCGATTCCACGATTAAAGCTATCTATGCAAAGAAAGGTGTCGCGATTTCAGCTTTTTCCCCGATCGTCGCCACCGGTGGAACCAAGGCATTTTCTGCGGTTGGATTACCACCAGGAATCTCGATCAATGCAACCACTGGTAGCATTCAAGGTTCCACAACCGTAACTGGAACCACCAGTTTTACCGTGACTGTACAAGGTTTGGATGCCAACGGAGATTTCAAGTCCGCCTCTCAAGTCTACACCCTTGAGGTTTCAGACCCGGATGGCTTCCCCAACAAATTGAACATGACTTTCTCCGGGTATAGCGGCTCAAGCACCTTATCCAACTTTCCGGTACTGGTAGAGTTGCATGAGGGCATTAGCGGCTTCGCCTATAATTCTTTTATCTCCGGTGTCGGAAATGACCTTCGCTTCTTTGACGGGACGGGTCGGGAGTTGGAGTATGATGTTGAAAAGTGGGATACCAATGGTCGGTCGGTTATCTGGGTCAAGATGGTTGAGCTCAATGCCAATTCCACCTTGCTTGCCTGTTGGGGAAATTCAACGGAATCAGCTGCTCCAAGCTATCTTGGTAGTGGATCTGTTTGGTCCAATAACTTTAGTGGGGTTTGGCATTTTAACGAGAAAGTTGCTGGTAAATTTACTGACTCCTCAGGCAAGGGAAATTTTGCCCAAGCTTATTTTGATGCTTCGGCATCCGCTGCCCAGATTGGTAATGGTTTGGCTCTGGACGGAACCGATGATTACGTCGATTTGGGTAGCAATGTCGCAAATTCGGCTAGTCCTTACATGGCTAGCCTTTGGGTTAAAGGGGATGCCTCTTACACTTCCGGATCCTATGAGCGAATTCTAAGCTCAAAATCCGCCGGGTCCACTACCGAAGGGTTTGGTATCTATGAGTCTTCCAACAATCGACTCTACATGAAAGTGGGTAGTTCAGCAAAATGGAAAACGGTTCACAACTGGGTAGATGCCCAATGGCACCACATAGCCTTTGGACTCTCTGGGACCCAAGGGTACTTATTTGCGGACGGGGTCGACAAATCTCTTACTACTTTCAATCAAAGCCAACAAGTTGCTCAGCAGAGTTTACTTCTCGGTAAAAACTCTTACAACACTGCTGCCAAATGGAAGGGTGCCTTTGACGAATTACAAATTTCAACCACCATTCGCTCCGCTGACTGGATCAAGGCATCCTATGACAACCAGAAGAGTAGCCAAAGTTTAGTTAGTTACGGATCGGTTACGGGGCCCAGAATTATTACCAGTTCCCTTCAACTCTCATCCACGGTTGGCCAAGCCTTTGATTATAACATGACTACTATTGGAACTCCCAATTCCTATGCTTTTTACGACTTACCGGGCGGCTTACAATTTAGTTCATCCACGGGAAGACTGCAGGGTTCTCCCGTCGTTTCTGGAGTCTATGCTATTCCTGTTGTAGTGGGTTATGCCAACGATGACGGCAATTTGACCGATTTGGATGCAAACAACGACCAGATCGGCACCCATGACTTGAGCGATACCGCCAATCAGGTTGCCCTTAACCTAACCGTACTATCCACCACTCCATCCATTTCCACCTTAACTCAAACCGCGGTTGCAGCAACCAGTGTCTCAATGGAAGGAAACCTGACCAATTGGGGAGGTGAACCTTGTGATGTCCGTATTTATTACGGGACTTCGGATGGGGGTACCACCGCTTCTTCCTGGCAGCACGCCTTCGAGGTTGGTAAGCGGGGACAGGGAGCCTTTTCNCAATTAATTGGTGATCTTCTTCCCCAGACCACTTATTATTATCGGGCTCGAGCTTTTAATTCTGCGGCACCTGGTGGGGTTTGGGCATCCAGTGGTTCCTCTTTTGCCACCTCGGCATCTTCTATTCCTGTGGTTTCAAACAGCCCGGTTTACGACGCCACCGGTACATCCGCTGTTATTCGTGGTACGGTCCCAGCGGTCGGTGCTGGAACCGTTCCTCAAGGAACCGCCGGTTTTTCCTCTTCCAGTTACCCGAATTTGATGATTTGGCTCGATGCCAATGACACCGGTTCCTTGGACCAAGGGGTATCCCCGGGAGGTGTGGGTACCCCTTCCAATAGCCAAGCGGTTGGATATTGGGGAGACAAAAGTGGTAAAAGTAATCATGCCAAAGTATTTCAACTGGCCCAAAACAGAAAACCCCTCTACCTCACATCGTCTTACAATAGCAAGCCTGCTGTCCACTTTGATGGTAGTAACGATATGATGACGGTTCCCTCTTCTACTAGCAATTTTGACGGTTGGGATAAGATCACTATTTTCTTGGTAAGTGAAAACAACCTAAACAATTGGGATTACATTATCGGCAAGGGTGGAAAAGACCAGGGTAATGGTGGTTGGTGGCTAGGGAAATCCACGGGTAATTGGGCCCGTTTATACACCCTTGGGGTAGATGGTAGCGAAGCTTTCAACTCCAACGATACCTTCAATAATACTTCAATCTGGTCGGTGACCATGGGCAATGGTATGCGNAAGCTTTATCGCGATGGGGTCAANAAAGGCGAGCGTACTTTTTATGGTTCTATNACCCCGACCTCTCCAGTGGTTCCTCTCTCTCTAGGTGCCACCATTGATCCGAATAATGGAAATGGAAATAATTACGGAAANACCAAGATCTCCGAGTTGCTGATTTACAAGGACTGGATCGCGGATGCGGGCAGGCAAAAGATTGAAGGCTTTCTTGCTCACAAGTGGGCAGATACGGGGGCATTTGCAAATGACCACCCATACAAAAATACTGCACCAGATTTTAGTTCCCCGGTTGCCGGGGTTAACTTGACTCTCTACTGGGGTAGTAACGATGGTGGAACCGATCCGGCACTATGGGCACATTCCGAGTCGCTCGGTAATTACTACGCGGAAACTACCGGTAATGGATTTGAGGGATATGGATACTTCCGGGTACCCAATGATTCCTACATGGATGACATTGAATCCTTNATCGCNTTGACCCCCAGTGGATCTGCCTTCATTCAGTCCGAACCGGGAGGAAGTAGCGGGATGGATTTCAACGGAAAAGCAGACTTCCAGAATGCTGGGATTGGCATTGCCGGTGACAGTAACTACATGGCATTATTTACTACTAATTTCACTCCTTCCGCTACGGGGACTTATCAATTTAGAACCCAAAATGTCGATAATGTCGGTGCCCTATGGCTGGACCTGAATCAAAATGGTATTTTTGAGGCTTCCAACAACGAAAAAATGGCTGGAAGAAATATGGCCGGAACTAGTACTGCATCTGCCAATCAGTCCTTGATCGGCTCTCAAGTATATAAGATGGCAATCGGGTTTGGTGAAANCAATGGCGGCGAGCGGATAAATCCTCAAATTATCACCCCTTCCATCACTTCCTGGACTACGATGAAACCCTTGGCTGCTGCCCAAAATGGACTCTACACGGCAACCGGTCTTTCCAACGGAAAAATTGGTAAAGATCAGATAAAGGTAGAGGTTACTGCCTCCAACCTAGTCAAAGGGAATACCTATTACTACCGCCTGTTTGGAACCAATTCAGCCGGACCGGACTGGGCAGATTCGACCGCCTCCTTCAAATCCGAAAGTGTGATCAATGCTAACCTTGGAACCATCACCTTCAACACTGCTGCCCCCACCCCAACGTGGACTGATACCTCGGGAGCAGGAGGAACGGGGCAGTTGGTCACCTACTCTTTTACCGACTCAAATTTAAATACGGTTTCCTATCGAGTTGCCAAATATAATTTTGACAGCCTCAACATTGGGGATGGTGCCACGGTTCGCATGATTGGGGACCATCCGATTGAAATTCAAGTTTCGGGAGACGCCACTATCCTAGCCGACTTGGATCTGAATGGAACCGAAGGTGCTAATAACAACTTTAAAACCGCCGGTAAACTGGGTGGGGGTTACGGTGGATATCGGGGCTGGCAAAATGATTCCCAAGACGGGAGCGGACCATCTCATGTACTCGCACCCGGGCTTAATCAAGGTGGGGGTGCCAAGACACCCAATACTGGCTCGACCGCAACAGACTTAGTTGGTGCCGCTGGTTACGGCGGACTGGGGGCAAACCCTTCAAGCACGCGTAACCGTGGTCAAACTTATGGAAACCCAGACCTCACCCATTTGCTAGCTGGATCTGGAGGTGGTGGAGGCTGGGATCGATCGGGTGGATCTGGTGCAGGTGCGATTAAAATCGTCAGTGTTGGAACCCTTACAATTGGTGGAGACATCTGGGCAGTTGGGGGTCGAGGAGGAGCCCGCNCNAATGAACATCGTCGCTCAGGTGGNAGCGGATCCGGAGGTGCCATTTACTTGAAAGGAAATAATGTAATCATCCAGAACGGGGTGGTAATAAGTGCAAGTGGTGGTGCTGGAGCCACCGGTATTACCAACCAAAATGGGGGAGCTGCAGGTGGCGGTGGTCGTGTCTTTATTGAAGGAACCAATTCTTTCGTGAATCAAGCTAGCTCGACCAATGCCAACATTACTGCGAACGGTGGTCAAAGTGAAGGCACCTTGCACGGCTCATCTGGCACGGTCAAAATATTGCGTCCTCAAGTGTCGAGCTTAAATTTTGCAAGTGGATCCCTGACCATCGATACGGATATGGCCACGATCGTTCATTCAGATGGTTCCTTTTTGTCCGGTACTTTAGTCGATAAAAGTTTTTCGCATACCAACACATCCGGAGTTACCACCGTATACCCTTACAAGGTCTGTGTCTTTACTGCTGACACTATCAACTTGGGATCTAATCTAGTAGTCACCCTTCAGGGGTCCAATTCTCTTTCGCTCCGTACCCGAAACCAAGGAGACTTCACCTTGGCCACTCAATTAATTGCCGATGGAAGTAATGCCGTTGGCTCAACCGGGGGGGTTCAAACCCTTGGTGGTTGGCCCGGTGGAAACCAAGACACGGACGGTAAAGGACCAGGCGGCGGAAAGGAAAAAGCCGATGGTAATGGATATGGTGGAGGAGCTGGTTATGGTAACTATGGCTGGGACGATTTTGCTAACCACACGGCACATGGGAACCCCTATGGGGACACAGAGGTTTCCCATCTAATCGGTGGTTCTGGTGGAGGGGGTGGTAACACCAAGGGTGGAGGTTCTGGTGGCGGTGCGATTGAACTCATCGCTCATGGAACCGGAAACCTAGTATTGGCTGCGGGCTCTAAGATTTCAGTAAATGGCGGAGATACATCTGTTACCAGTAATGGAGGAGGTTCTGGATCTGCCGGCTCCATTAGACTCGTGGGAGCCTCCGTGGTCAACAATGGTACCTTGTCTGCAACCGGAATGGCACCACTTGCTGTTCAAGATGGTTCGGGCGGACGCATTGTATTTGATTCGAATGGCACCATTACTACAGGCACCATCGATCTTAAAGGCCGTTACCCCTGGGGTGCTGCCAATGGACTCGCGGAAGGAACTATTGCCCTACTTGGAAATACATTGAATAGTTCCGATCTCAGTTACTCTTCGGGCACCCTTACCATCGATACAACTTCTGCCTATTGGTATCATAGCTCGGGTAAGCACGGAACAGGGGTAATCGCAAATTACGACGACAATGGCACTCAATATAAAACCTGTACCTTTACTTTCGACAGTATTAATTTACAGGCTGGTCTGTCGGTCAGTTTGAAAGGTGAAAATGCCTTGGTTCTCAAAACCCGAAATCATGGTAATATCTCGGTTGGAGTAAACCTGAACCTGGACGGAGCGAATACCACCTATGACAATACCCGTACACCTGGGAACCATCACAATTTCGCCTTTGGACGCCTTGGTGGTTACCGTGGGGGTTGGGTTGGAAATAATACCGTTGCTTCTCTAGGAAAGGGTCCAGGGGGTGGACAATACCGGGTCGTGAATGACAGCAGTCGTACTTTCCCCAACGGCTTTCATGGCGGAGGCGGTGGATATGGCAGTCCCGGACAATACTCGAATATCGCTCCTGCAGCTGGTAAAACTTATGGATCCGCATCCTTGCTTCACCTGCACGGGGGATCCGGTGGCGGCGGCGGTGAATGGATCAGTGGAGGTGCCGGTGGAGGAGCCCTTTCTCTTGAAGCCGACGGCAATGGCACTTTGACCATTGCCTCGGGCGTTACCATTTCCGCCAATGGTGGTACTTCGGATCAAGTAAACAATACCCGCCAAGGAGGGGGAGGATCCGGGGGCTCCCTGCGTTTTGCCGGAAAAAGTATTATCAACAACGGTACCATTTCCGCCAAGGGAGGTACGGGTTCTGTAGTTCCATCTGGAGGTGGTGGACGAGTCGCCTTCAACTATAGTTTCAATTTGAACTTGGGCACGGTGGATGTTGGCTCCGGTAGCTATGCCGGTACCATTGCCGAGAACACCAAACCGGTGATCGTTGGGGATCTTGTTGTAGGTGTATCTTATCAAAATTCCAAATACGAGGTTCCAGTACAAGCGAATAACCTAGCCGTTTGGTATAAGTTTGACCAATCCACGGGTTCTTCAGTAACCGACTATTCGGGCAACAACCGCCACGGGGCCTTAAAGGGAATGGATAATTCCAACTGGGTTCCTGGGGTTTCCGGAAACGCTCTCTCCTTTGACTCGGGTTCCAAAAGTTCAACCAATACAACTGGACAATATGTGGATATGGNAGCATGGAGTACCGGGGGTGCGATGACTTTCAGCACATGGATTTGGATCAACAAAGCCCATGACTGGCAGCACTTTTTCAATCTTAACAATGGAGACAATGTTGATTCCATTTATTTCCGGCAGTCAGGGACTAACCCCGGAGGAACTTTTAACCTCAAGGACACCGCAGGTGGGGATGAATGGAGTGATCTCAGTGGTCTCTTGGAATACGGAAAATGGATTCATTATGCATGGACCATCAATAATGGTGGTACTAATGCCAGTATGATCAAAACCTATAAAAACGGAACCATCTTTCAATCCACCAACTCCGATAAATCACCACCGGTAGTTAAATCTCGAAACAACCAGTGGATTGGTAGAGCGGACAACAATAATTATTATTTCAATGGAAAAATGGATGATTTCCGGATTTACACCACGGCTTTGTCTGCTTCTGAAGTCGCTGGTATCCACTCTGGATTCAATCCAGTCGCTTATTCAGTTACTGCTCAAAAGGGTCCAACCTCTTACTCTGCCTCCGGTCTGCCAACCGGATTATCCATTGACCAAGGGACCGGAGCAATTTCTGGACTGACTTCTCAAGTCGGTGTCCATAATGTTACCATTACAGCTTCCAACTTGTCCGGAACTTCCGATCCGAAAACCTTGGTTCTAACCGTTACNCCAAATAAACCCATCTTTCAGGATGATGGTAATGCCACCAATAATATGACTAGTGTTGGAGCAAACGCAGCCACTGGCTCAATCACCCTCGACGATACCGGAGGTGAAAATCCCAAAGTGGTTATTTTCTATGGAGATAATAATGCGGATACCAATGCCACCGAATGGACCCCTGCCCAGCTTACCAGCACCGCTTGGCTCGATGCCAGCGATTCTTCCACAATCACCACTACTGCCGGAAAAGTAAGCCAGTGGAATGATAAAAGTGGGAGTAACCAACATTTTATTGCTCCTACCGCCCAACGGGAACCCACTTATGGTACGCGCCGACTCAATCATAAAAAAGTGGTTGATTTCATTGCCGATGATTACCTGAATGGGCCCAACTTGCCGCTTGCTTCGAATCTCAGTATCTTCATGGTCGCGGGGATCGATGCCATCGACTCGGACAGCGACTCCCTGTTTAGTATAACGGGAGGAACCAAGCACCTCCAGTTTGGTTCGGGCAATGCCTCCGCATTCAACGGCTCAATCTGGAGTACCGGCATGGGAATCGGAAATGTAAACCTTACGGGCGGCCCTTTTGCTGGCCCCAGTATTTACGAACTTATTTTCATTAACAATGACGACAAGGTTCATGCCTATGTAGATGGTACCAACCGTTCCGGCTCAGGCTTTGCATACACCGCATCACCCTCATCTCCCACTACCTTTGGACTGATGCGTAACCGGGGTTACAGTACCTTCCCGGATGGCTATGTCGCTGAATTTGTACTTTTACGATCGGCTCTTTCCGATGCAAACCGTCAAAAGATGGAAGGCTACCTTGCTCACAAGTGGGGGCTTACCGCCAGCCTTCCCGCAAACCACCCCTATAAATCTGCTCCCTACTATATTACCTCCTGGGATTCCCAATCCGTACTCGCAGGGACTCAAGCAGCTGGTCAACTTGATTTCTCACTTTCTGGGTTAAGTACCAACACCAGTTACTATTTAAAGGCACTNGCAACGAATTCAGGAGGAAGTAGCTGGAGTGACGGATTTACCTTTACCACCAGTAGCAACGCAGTACCGCCGGTCATGGATTCTTCCGCAGCTACTTCGGTGACCACCAATGCCGCGACCGTGAATGGTTCAGTTCTCTCCTTTGATGGAAGTGATGCCCCTGCCGTTACTTTATACTATGATAATGATGGCAACTATTCTCTGGATCGGGTTGACCCACTAATTCCACTTTCCTTCGGTGCGAACCTTGGACTTTGGCTCGACGCAAGTGACGCTACTTCGATCACTGCCTCTTCCGGTGCAGTAAGCCAGTGGAGNGACAAGAGCGGNAACGCNCTGCATGTTGTGCAGGCAACTGCGGATAAGCAACCAACTACNAGCTCAGCCANCCAGAATAGCTTGAATGTCCTGAGTTTTGATGGTGGAGATTATCTACAAAAATCATCCTCCAATGTTCAAAATGTCGACCAAACTTGGTTTGTGGTAGCTCAAGTAGATACGGTCGATAACAGCAGCGACTCCCTNCTCGCATACGGGGGCTGGGCCGATGGGAAATGGCAATTTAATTCGGATCATGGCACTGCTTTTTATGGCAAGGTGAGAAAAAATGCCAGCACTGGAATTACCNGTGTCAGTCGTGCCTCTTCNTCTGCCAACCTTATTGGCTCATACCGATTATATTCATTGAGCTTCAATCGTACCAATTCTACTTTTTCAGCATGGATGGATGGAACCAACAATAATGATTCAAAAGCAGATGCAACTGCCATTGCGGTTAACTCTAAAATAACCGTAATGGGAAGTAGGCAATCCACGCCTAACTCTCCCGTAGGTAAAATGGCTGAAATCCTTTACCTAAAATCGATTGCGGATGGCGACCGACTTAAAGTTGAAGGCTATTTAGCTCACAAATGGGGACTGACCGCAAACTTAGCCTCTTCCCACCTTTATAAATCCAAAGCTCCTTCTTCCAATGTACCGCTCACGGCTGTATCTTTGGGAACGAAACCTCAGGGTTCTTTCTCCCACAACCTTACTGGTCTTACTCCAGGTACTCGTTATCACTATCGCTTTCTTGGGACCAATTCGGGTGGTCGAGGTTTTTCACCAACTAAGGACTTTGTCACCATCGGATCTCCCACCGTGGAAGCTTCGGGTGCATCCGAAGTGACGGTAAATTCGGTCACTTTAAATGCCAAGGTTACTTCGACCGGTGGAGCAAATTTTCTTACCCCAAGTGNCATCAAAGCAGACAGTATCAGTGGTAAGACCATGGGAATTTGGTTCGATGCCTCCCAACTTGGACTGTCAGACAACGCAGTGCTAACCCAATGGCCAGATTCATCTGGACTCAACAGAGGAATGACTGGTGTCGTTGGTGATCCGCGCTTTACCGCAAATGAACCAACCGCCAACTTTCAGCCCGTAGTCACCTTCGATGGAGATGATGTCACCTACACGGCTTATGATTTCAATCTCAACAATGCCAACCANTGGTTAAACGATGGATTCACCGCTTTCGGGGTTGCCCGATATACGGGNGGGGATAATGAGACCGTAATTACTTCGGATAATGGATGGATTTTTGGACACGATGCTGGAAACATCGGGCGTTATAAATTTGGCGGATGGGTAAGTGCCGTAAATAATACAACGGATCAGACTGCCTTTCATATCTTCAGTGCCCGACAAGAAGGACAGTCATCCGGAAGTGATCCGGCTGCCTGGACATGGAACGATGGACAAACCGGAGTTGTGGCAAATACCGGTTCCACCAACGATGCCTTTGTGCCTAGACAGCTCAGTTTTGGTGCTCGAACNAATAATGCGTTTTCCTCTCAATGCCAAGTCGCGGAATTTATTATTTATCATGGTCAACTTACGGACTCCGATCGACAAAAAGTGGAGGGCTACCTTGCACGCAAGTATGGATTGACCGGCTCTCTTCCTTCTGCACACCCATGGAAGAGCTCCACCAATGGACCTTTTGATCAACCCACTAATTTGGGCGGTCAAGATGCAACCGTTATCTTCTACTGGGGGGATGATAACGCAAGTAATTTGGCAGACAACTGGGACAACAACCATACTTTATCCGCCACTCAGTCTGTAGGTGTCGCCACTCATACATTGACCGGCCTGACCAAGGGAACCACTTACTACTACACCGCATATATTTCGAATTCCGGTGGAAGTTCTTGGGCGGATGTTAAAACTTTCGTACCCGCACTTACCCAGCTCGGTAAGGACAGTATTCCAGATCTTGCTCTTTGGTTGGACGCGACCGATGTCAACGGGGACGGGAATCCAGACTCTTTATCCAGCGGGTCTGCTGTATCCTCTTGGGGTAACAAGGCAAATGGAACCCGTACCGTGGCCGCATCAGGTTCTACCCGGCCCACCTACCAAGCCAATGTATTTGGTTCGAAACCAGGCTTACGATTTGATGGCTCGGATGACGGCTTTAATCTTTCTGCGATTCGGTCCACTAGCGGAGGATATTCCATCTACATCGTTAGTGCCCGTCCCACCACGGGCTCAGGCGACCCGGATGCTTACTTATTTGAAGAGGCTGGCTGGAACCTTTTGGCAGGCTTTGGAAACCGAGCCTATTCGGTGAAAATTTCCAAGAAATCTGCTACCAGTGGAGCCACCCTTAGCAATTTAAAATTAGGTAAGTCCGGTCTCGCTTCCACCAATGATTTTGGTGGAGANATNGCNGAGNTTCTTCTNTTCANNCGNAAATTGTCAACCAGCGAAGAACAAAAAGTGGAAGGTTATCTCGCCCATAAGTGGGGAGCCGCATCCAACTTATTGGGCGGACACCCCTACAAAGAAGTTCCTCCAGCCTTTGACAACTCCCCTAAGATTGCCGATCAGTCCTATGTTACCGATGTTGGTGCTGTGGCAACCCTACAAGTGACTCGTGTGAACGACTTACTCGGTTGGTGGAAGATGGATGAAGGCTCGGGCACTACTTTGTTGGATTCTAGTGGAAACGGCAGGACTGCGACGCTTAGCGGAAACCCAACCCTTGGTGCTACCGGTGTGCTTGGGTCTGCAATTAATATGGACGGAACCGGAGATTACGCAACCGTCACCGGCATCGATATTGCCAATAAAAGCTTCTCCACCAGCTTCTGGGCCAAGCGGGCTGACGACTCCCGTGGTTATATTATAGGTCACAGCAACTCTGGAAGTCGCAAGGAACTCGGGCTTGGGTTTCACGACAACAACTCATTCCGACAAAAATTTAACGGGGATGACCAAGAAATCACTTCCAACCTGATTATCAAACAATCCACCGACTGGATTCACTTCGTCACCACCTACGATGCAGTAAATAATATTCAGACCATTTATGCGAATAAAGGAGTGAACTCTTTGGTCATGAGTAGAAACAGTGGTCAAGATTTCCAGGGTACTGGTTCCTTCAAGATCGGTTGCTACAAGGATAATTCTGATTGCTTCAACGGTTTAATCGATGATGTGCGGGTCTATGGGCTTGCCCTTTCCGCTTCCGAGGCATCCGCAATTTATAACCAAGGTGCTGGTGACCTCGTCGCATTTTATCCTCGAGAAGTTGCCTATGTTGGGGTGCCTTTTTCTCTGCAGGTAGTTGCGACCCAAGGGCCAGAAACCTACTCCGCTGGTTCGATTCTTGGCACCAAGGGTTTGAGCATTCATTCCACGACCGGGGTGATATCCGGTACTCCTAATGTAGTTGGCGATTTCAATTCGACCGTGACGGTTACGAACTCAAGCGGTTCCCAGACCAAGTCCTTCTTCTTTCGGGTGCTTAAGGGTAGCCGTACTTTGGACTGGAATCAGACCATTGCTGGTTTAACCTACGGTGACTCTGCGTTTTCCTTGTCTGCGACTCCCACCGGTGCTGGTGACTTGTTCTTCGGAAGTTCGGACTCTTCCATTATTGAGATCAATGGAACTACCAAAACCATTCACCAATTGGACGACAACCTTGTCCATTACTGGAAATTCGACGAGACCTCGGGATCCTCTGCCTCTCCAACCCGAGGCACTCACTCCGGTACTCTAGGCAGCCTGGCAACTTTCGTGGATGGNAAATTTGGAAAAGCTTTGAATCTTCCCGGTACCAATGGTAATTCAAAAGTAGTTTTCCCAGTNGCTGCCGGAAATAACGGCAACCAGTTCACGGTTTCCTTGTGGTTCAAATACGCCGGTACGGCGAATGCGTATGGAACGATATTGGCAACCAAGGAATCTTGGAATGATGCTTTCGGGTGGCGCTTTTTAAAGACTAACAATGATACCAATGTACAAGCTACTGGGTCNAGTGGGGCAGGCTTGGATAAGTTCGCTAGCAGTTCNCTAGTTGCNGGNAATTGGCACCATGTCGCGATTGCCTTNAATAATNACAAAGCGGTGATTTTTGCGGATGGGGTTGGTTCATCGCAAGGCACCATCGCTCCGGTCACTACAAGTGCTCTTGCCCTAACGCTCGGTGCCACTCCAACCAACGGCTATTCCCGCTTTACCGGTATGGTCGACGACTTGCGAATCTACGGCAAGGCTTTGAGTACTGCAGAGGTCACCACCCTCTATGGTGGGGGATCCGGAGATTTTGTCACCGCAAAGTCCGGAAATGTTGCGACAATCAAGAAAAGCGGAACCGTTACTCTTTCTGCTCATGCTCCCGGGACGAATTCGATGTACGCCGCTGGCTCAGTCTCCAAATCGGTAACCGTTTCCAAGGCTCCNCTCACCATCACCGCGGAAAGCAAGAATAAAATTCTTAATCAGGCAAACCCTGCCCTTACTTACCTCGAGACTGGTTACCTTGGGAGTGATGATCGAAACAATTCAATTACCTCAGCGATCACATTAAGCACAACGGCACAAACCAACAGTGCTGCGGGGAGTTACCCGATTGTTCCATCTGGAGGCGCTTCTGACAAATACTTCTTCAACTTCATTAACGGGGCCTTGGTGATTAGTGACAAGACTCCCCAGACCATATCTTGGGGCCAAGATTTTTCCTCCGCCTCGATCAATCAGTTCATTGATTTGAATGCCACCTCATCTTCGAGCCTGCCCGTGGTATTTGCCTCTTCGGATGAGAGCGTGGCCAGTCTCGCNGTNACNTTNCAGAGTAGTTTGGATACTTGGTGGAAGTTTGATGAAACTACGGGAACCACCTTGTCTGATTCTTCGGGCCAGGGTTCCGCAGTACACAATGCCCTCCTTCAAGGAACCGACGGCAGCACCAATCGAGTCTCCGGAAAGTTTGGAAATGCCCTCCTACTCGACGGAACCGATGATTATGGATTTTCAGGTGGATACAAGGGTATTACCGGGACTTCCAGNCGNACNGTTTCCTTGTGGTTNAAGACATCCACCGCNAACAAACCCATTCTTCAATATGGAGCATCGGGAACCGGATCCTTGTTCAAAGTTTCTATTAATGGATCCCAGGCGGCAGTGCTTGATCTCGGTGGAGTTTCCATTACGGGAGGCAGTAGCCTAGCCGATGGAAACTGGCACCACTTTGCAACCAGTGTTCCTGATAGTGGAAATTCGGGAGGGGTTAAGCTTTATGTAGATGGTACTGCAACTTCAGGAAGTGGAACTACCTCCATTAATACCAGCAATGCAAATGANNTTAAAATNGGAACNGATGGCTCCACTTTCTTTAATGGTCAATTNGANGATGTTCGATTGTACAACGCGGAATTGAATGCCAGTATGATTGCCAAGCTTTACGGATCAGGCATGGGTGACTTCAATCGTCTGCATATTAAAACATCTGGTTCGGTAAGNGTTACCGCTAGCCAACCTGGAGACCAAACCTATGCCCAGGCACCNTCNGTTACCACCAACCTTAGCATTGGTAAATCAAATCAAACCATTTCCTTCAGCCCCATTCCCGACAAGTCGGTGGGCGACTTTGATTTTACTCTTTCTGCCGTGGCCAGCTCCGGACTCCCAGTCAGCTTCTCAAGTTCGGATAGCTTAATTGCCCAGGTAATCGGTACTGCCCCGAATCAAACCATCCAAGTTCGTTCCGCTGGAAGTGTGACCATTACCGCATCCCAAGCAGGTGATTCGGCTTACCATGCCGCAACCTCGATGACCCAAACCCTTACCATCGGCTATTTCAACCTCCAAGCAAACTCCTTACCCGGAATTCGCTTATGGTTGGACGGTAATAACATTGATGCGGATACTACGGTTGACTCCATCTCCAACGGTTCTGGNGTTGGCTTTTGGAAAGATCGCTCTGGAAATAATAACCACGCGGGTTCGACCGGACCTGCGATTCCCTCTTACAACGCCTCCGGACTTAATTCCAAGGGCGTGGTAAGTTACAGTGCCGCTCAGACATCCACCNTNAGCCCAGATTCCAACATTCGGATCATTGCGGCAGTGATCANGCAAGACNNNGNACAAACNGCTTCCACCAAACCATTTGGCGGGAACCAGTTACTCACCACCTCAGGTGGAAAGTTCGGACTTGGCGTCATGGATTCAGGAACTAGCTCAAAAGACTTTTCGGTCGTGGTTTGGCAAATGGCTTCTGGAGCCTACTCCATCCATGTCGACGGTCTTGAAAAGGGTACTGGAACTAGCTCCCTGGCTCCCGCAGCTTTTGATAAGGTCGGGAACGACTTCGCCGGACAAATTGCGGAAATAGTTGCCTATGATCGGGGCTTGAGTAGCGGAGTTCGACAAAAAGTCGAAGGCTACCTGGCNCATAAGTGGGGTATGGAAAGTAAATTGCCTTCCGCCCACGCATACAAGGTTGGCAAGCCTGCNTTTGGTGGAAACCAAGTCTTAACNTTCCAACCGATTCCTGACAAACAGGCTGGGCAGACGGTTACTCTNGATGTTTCCTCCGATTCGGGTCTAACTGCCTTNACTTTTGACAGCAACGATACCAGTGTTGTCTCCTTTTCAGGTAATGTGGCCACCGCCCTTAAAGTCGGAAAAGTTACCATNACTGCTACCCAAGCTGGTCAAACCCCTTGGCTACCNGCCACTGCNACTCAACCATTTATCGTAACCGCCACACCCAGAGCGGATCAAACCATCACCTTTGCGGATATTCCCAACCAAACCGTCCAATCCGCAAGTTTTGATTTGAACGCNTCCGCCTCCTCCGGTTTACCGGTCAGTTTTGCAGTGGTCTCTGGAAGTAGTGCCACGGTCGCCAGCAATGGTACGGTTACCATTGTTGGTCCGGGAGTTACCACCATCCGGGCTTCCCAGGATGGAAACGCCAGCTACAACCCTGCTCCCACGGTCGAGAAAACGCTNACNNTTAATAAGGTTGCTCAGACCATCACTTTTAATGCTTTNAGTAATGCAGGCCTCCAATCCGGGACTTATTCTCTGAGTGCTACTGCATCTTCTGGATTATCGGTTAGCTTCACCAGTAGCGACCCAACCGTGGCATCCGTAACGGGTACCACATTAACGCTTAAAAAAGGAGGTTCGATTACAATTACCGCCAGCCAAGGAGGCGACAGTACCTACATGGCAGCACCGGATGTCACTCAGCCTTTAACCGTGATTGATGATACCCAACAAGCCCAGANCATTACTTGGACCCAAACCTTNGGAAATCGTGCTTTTGGTGTGGCTGATCTCAACCTAACCGCAACCGCGAGTTCCAATCTCCCGATTACCTATTTGAGTTCGGATTCCGCAGTGGCCCAGATTGTAAATGCTGCAGGATCAGCAACTANCAATGGCACCTACCTTAAAGTAATCGGTGCNGGAACNGCGACCATCACNGCCACNCAGGCAGGAAATGGACAATTTCAAGCTGCCACTGCGATTACCAAGTCAGTCACCGTTACCAAGGCGAACCAGGAAATCGTCACCCAAGCAGGTTCCTCAACGGTTCCTAATGTAACCAAGGATAATGGCGATTTTGAATTCGTTCCCGCCCTCAAGTCCCGCAACACTGGCACCCAGGCAGATTCCGGTCTGGCCCTTACCTATTCGAGCTCTAATAGCGGAATTATCGCGGTGACCAGTGGAGGTGCCAANCTGACTCCAAAGGGNCGAGGAACTGCTACCATCACGGTTAGCCAGGCAGGAGATGCCACTTATAATGCCGCTTCTAATAAGACCTTCACGGTTACGGTCTCAGAAAACAGTCCATACAGCGACTCCCTATCCGGAATGATTTTATGGTTAGATGCCAATGACATCAACGGGGATGGACTACCGGAAACCAGTGCCGACTTTATTTCCGGTGGTTCCAGTGGTGTAATCTCAAACTGGGCAGACCGTTCGGGAAGCTCGAATAACTTAACCCAAAGCTCCGCTACTCAAATGCCAAGCTACACCGTAGCAGCTGGAAAACCATCGGTATCTTTTGATGGTACCAATGACTTTCTGTCCAAAGCTTTACCCTCTGCATTGAGNGGAAATCCAAGCTTTACCATTCTNATTGCCGCAAAAGCAACTTCGACCTCAGGGCGCCTCATGCATTTNGGATCCAATGCGGGTACCGCGAATCAAAGCCTCGGCTTAAGTGCGGCTGGAGGATTCGAATACAATGCNGGATCCCTATCCGCTTACTCCAACTTTAACGCAACCCCGACCACCATTGGCACTTTCCGTAGGGCAACTGGATCCAGTTTAAATAAGGGAGAATTCTATCGTAACGGTGAAAAACTTTCCTTAAGTGCGATCAACGCAACTGGTACTCTCTCCCTTCCTTCTTCTGCAAGTAGTTTAATTCTAGGTAAAGGAATCAACAGCTCCGGAACCAATGAGGTTTATTCCGGTAAAGTGAACGAGTTGATCATTTTCTCCGGGGAAATCACCGACTATGCGATCCGTCGGATGGAGGGCTATCTTGCATGGAAATGGGGTTCCCAGNCCAACCTGATCAACGGACACCCCTTCAAAGCTGCCCGTCCTGGCTTTGGGGGCACCCAAAGCATCACTCTGGCTCATACCAATGTGCCGGTGGACAGCTCGGACAACAAGCCTTTCGTGTCGATCTTCGACTCCCCCTTTGAACTCGTGGGGTCCTATGCCAGTTCCGGGCTTCCACTCGTTTACACTTCGAGTAATTCAGCGGTGCTTGAAGTCGATGCCAACGGTCTTCTCAAACCCAAGAGTAACGGGAATGTCACCGTCACCGTGTCCCAACCTGGAGATAGTCATTTCTCGGCGGCAACTCCAAAAACATTGGCGATGAAGGTCACCGGTAAACGGTCGCAAACCATTACCTTTGATGAAATTCCGAGTCAGCAAATGGGACAGCATCTTGATCTGAACGCCACTTCGAGTGCCAACCTTCCCATCACCTTCAGCATTCAATCCGGATCAAATATTGCGACTATCAACGGTACCAGGGTAAGCTTTACCGGTACTGGTCTTGTAACCGTGCGGGCCGCACAAGCTGGAAATGGCACCTATGCAGCTGCTGCCCATGTGGACCGATCTTTCCCCGTCAAAAGACCCGTAAAGTTAAGCTTCGACAACCCAAGTACCAAGGGTGCCAATGATGTCTTTAAGTTAAACGCCATCGTACTGGATGGATTAACCAACAATCCGATCGACCCGGCCATTGCCCCTACCCCATCTTATTCAATTCTGAGTGGTGGTAACCTGATCACCCTCCTTGGTAACCGCGTCACTTGTGGATCATCCTCCGGAACGGTCAAGATTCGGGCGGTGGTCTCCGGTGCTGCCTTTGTCACCGCTAATAAGGACGCAACCTTTGACATTGACGCCTCCAAGAGTGGACAAACCATCACCTTCAAACAAGGCGAAAAAGGAGGCCTTCGTGACCTTCCCCTTTCTCGCAAGCCAATTCCGATTGGACTTATGGCCTACACCGACGCCAAGGATGCTAACAACCGTCCCCTCCCCCTCTCCTTTACCCTGACCAGCAACCCCAATAAAGTTGCCAAGATTGTAGGAACCGGACCAAGTGCGGTCTTGGTTCTTGCCGACGGTAAGGCAATTGGAGGAGATAAGTTTTCTGGATTTGGAGGTGCGGATTTTCTCGAAGTCACGATCAAGGCCTCCCGGGCAGCCGATGGAAGTTATCATGCAGCGGAACTCGAAAGAACTATTCGAATCAAGGCACCTTCCAAATCCGCTTTCTTTGAAGAAAGAAAAATGGATGACCGCTTCGACGGAAAGCTTACTGAGTTCCGCAACCGCATGAGTGCCAAGGGTATAAGTGGTGAAAAAGCCCTCGCCCTTTTTGACAACGATAATTACGACTCAGATGGGGATGGAATTAGTAATGCTCTGGAACGAGCCTTTGGTGGGGACTCCCTGAGCAATGACTCCAGAAATACCCTGCCCAGACCAATCAAGGCGAAGCCATCCGGGGAAGAAGACCATGAATTCATCACCTTCCTTAAATACCAGGACTCCTACAACAACGAAGGCATTCAATACCTTGTGGAAACCAGTCGGGACCTGAGAACCTGGCTACCCACCACCGATGCAGATGGTGCGGAACAACATGGATCTGCCGTGGAAGTAGATGGTGGCATGGAGCGGGTAGTATACAAAACCAAAAAAGGCAGNGCAGAAGATGGCCACAATAAAATNTTTATCCGGGTACGGATCAAGACCAGATAGAAAAATGCTACCTTTGAANTGGAAAATCCAGATTTAATTAAAGTAGCAGAAGCNGCCCATATNCTCGGTTTTAAGCAACGAAGAAAAGTAGACCTCTTAATCAAANAAGGATTTCTTAAAGTGCATACCAAAAAAGNCAGTAAACAAATTTGGTTGTCTAAAAGAGAGGTTCTCGATTTGCCCAAACCATCAGCGATTGAAAATTGATAACTTCGCCAAGTCCTTTCACCGGAAAGCACAGGTTTGGTATTAAGTTCTATTTTTATTGTAGNTAACTACAANGGTTCAGAATTTATTTTACTGAACATTCAAGTTTAAGTACTTATAGAAATATGATCTTTATCCCATGGTTCTGGTTCATTCCTTCGAGCTAAATCCATTTACATCCATCTCCTTAGACTATGCAAACTACCCGTTATCTCATTTCTTTGNTCTTTTTTACTTTTTCATTTAATCAATTGGTCCGGGCCAAGCTTTTGGAAGAAATAAATTTATTTGCCCAGGATGACTTCTCTCAGTGGANCAAGGTAGACGGCAANCCGGTTGGGAATGGCTGGATCATTCAAGAGGGNGTGGTTCATCGAAAATCTTTGAATGGTGATATCATCACCAAAGAAAAATTTAAAGACTTTGAATTAACCTTTGAATGGAAGATTTCGGAAGCTGGAAATAGTGGTATCAAATACCGTACCCGGGGCCGATTAGGTTTGGAATACCAGATTCTTGATGACCAAAAACATCGGGATAATAAAAACCCAACTCATCGGGCAGGTTCGCTTTATGAACTGGTGGCTGCTCCGGATTCAAAACCTTTAAGACCAGTAGGTACGTGGAATAAAGGGAAAATTATCGCCAAGGATAATCAAATCGAGCATTGGTTGAACGGTGAGAAGGTGGTCGAGATTACCTGGGGGACGGATGATTGGAAGAAAAAGTTCCAAAAGAGCAAGTATCGTAAAAATGAAGGTTTCGGTAGCTGGGAAGGACCCATTCTTCTACAAGATCATATGGATCCAGTCTGGTTTAGGAATTTGATGATCAAGCGTCTGTAATCCCGCCACCAACACACAAATCCTTTGTTTATTTAATTTAGTCCTATCTAACTTTTGAAAATACGATTTTTGTGAATTTACGAAGCTTTCCAATTCTGACTTTCAATACACCATCTCTTACCACTTGATTTCGACTGCCTCCACTGAACACATTTTCGTCCTTACCAGTCGTATTGTTGATATCCTTGGTAATAGTGCTGACATTGTATTTTGATCCATTCCTAAATCCCTCCCCTCGAAAATCAATCTTAGAAAACGCATTATTGTAATCTTTACCATTTTGAATGGTGGAAGGGATTGAAACTTCTATATATCCTTTTCCGGACGCACCACTCGCATAGACCAAAACCGTAAAAGACTCCTTGGTTCGATTGTAGGAAGAAATCTTATATTGTTCGTTCCCGGTCAGCCCACTCCCGCTCGCAGTTATATTATTTCCTCTTTCCCCGGCGATTGCATGACGGATTACTTCATCTGAGCCACCTGCGATCTGAGAATACCAACGCCATGCATAATAATGTAAATGATTGGGGTCACCCGGATTAATATAATTCTTTTCGGTAAACCTGTTCCAATTCTCAGAAACCTCATGGACTTTGCACCTCTCTTCAGGTCCATGAAGGCCCACTTTTCGGGTTACAATATCAGGCCCCCCATCATGGCATGGAATCACCCATTCCGGTCGCTGCTGCTTGATTCTACCGCTGTAATCCACCCGCTTGACCAAACCCATGGACCATTGGCTCGAATTGTCACACCAAGGGAGGTTCACTGTGTTTAATCCACGCTCCAAAACCTTACCATAGATTGTGACCGTTTTATCAAAGGCATCGCGCTCATCCTTTTTTCCATCTCCGTTGACATCATGATTGTTTCCGGAATTATCCCATACAATCCACGACTCCGAGGATAAAACTTTCTTGGATGGATAATCCGCCCGATCCAATTTTTTCCTGGCAAGGTCATATTGGGTCCAGCAATTTGGAATTATAGCCCCATCCATCATTCCATACCCATTGGCATGATCCGAGATATTTAAATTAAGGGCATCGATTTGCTTCATTAGTTCTTTATCCGCAATCAGTTGGTTGTAGTAATCGTCCACCGCATTGGCACCTACTCCCTGTAAACCCTCTCGGGTTCCGCATGGTTGGCAGGGCGATGTGCCTGAGGTTGAAACCAGTACATCCACTTTCGGGTTTTCATTGTAAACCTCCCGGACTGCCTTGGCCCCGTTGGTGAAAATCTCTTTTTTTATGAAGTCCATATTGGCACCATTCATCATTCCTTGAAGATTGACTTCATGATAAAGTTGGTAGGCTCCAACCCTGCCTTTGAAGTGCTTTGCCATTCGGGTGACAAACTTAGGGTACTCCCCCACTCTTGGCTTCCAGCCTCCGGCTTTTCCACTTTCGGATGCCCAACTTGGACAATGCCACAGTACCAGTTCAGATTGGATTCCGCGCTCCACGCAAAGGTTTACCGCATGATCGATTGCCTTCAAATAACCAGACATATTAGTTGAGTAATCGCTATTCTTTGGGTTGGGTTCCGCGGCATTCCAACTTACCCAAAATTGAGCATAACTACTGTGCTCTTTCAGGACCGGACGGTTGGCGTCATATTCCTCGCATTTTGGAAAGCCGAAGGGTTGCCACCGAACCCCCACATGCATGTGATCCGTGGTCCAACTATAATTGGAAACACTTGATTCCTGTGAGAATAAGCTTGGAAGCAAGTATGGAAGAAATATTCCTGAAAACAGAAATAAAAGGGCGTTGGAGGAAGGCATGGTTTTGCCAAAATTAAACCGGGAGATTTTCATGGATAAGAGTTTGATTGCATGGACTCATGGACAGTTGAATGAATCCAAAAGAAAATAAACCTATCGGAAAAAAATATTTAGTGAAGTCGGAAAGTCTTTATTTCTCGATCGTTTTCAATCCAAGTCCCTTTTCCGGACCCGAATAAAAATCAGAGTACCTTTTTACTTAAAGTGGAGGAATTCGTTAGGATTTGCAAAAGCCAGCCCTCGATCAATTCAATCGGCAATCCAATTACATTGGTTTTGGAACCGGAAAATTTCTCAATAATCAAATCCGCCCGGGTTTGTAATCCATAGGCACCCGCTTTATCCAGTGGATCGACCTCCAAAAAGTAACCATCGATTATTTTTTCATCGAGATCCTTAAACTTGACTTCACTACTTTCTACTTTTGTCTTCAGAAAACCTTCCGCTTTTTGGGCCAAACAAACCCCGGTACTCACCCGATGCGTTTTACCTGACAAGCTTATCAACATCTCTTTGGCCTCGTTTAAATCGTTCGGTTTTCCAAAAACTTTTTCGTTTAAAGAAACGATGGTATCCGCCCCCAGCACCCATCGATCTGGATAACGACAAGAAACCTCTAAGGCTTTCATTTTTGCATTTTCCAACACTAAATCAAGGGGCCCCGAGGGGTGAACCTGTATTTCTTCCACTTGGGGAAGCACCACCTCATGTTTGATTCCAACTTCGGTTAGTATCTGGGTTCGACGGGGCGAGCCAGATGCTAAAATTAAATTTTCTTCTCCCTTCGAGTTCGCTTTTTTTCTGGGATTTTGCATACTAGATATCTCTTTATGAAGTTTTTTTATTTGAAAGCAATCACATGAGGATTGGGGTGGCACAACTGAACTCCACGGTGGGAGATCTTCCGGGCAACCTTGCCCTCGCCTTGGATGCTTACGAACAGCTTGTCGGGCAAGGTTCGGACTTGGTGGTATTTCCCGAGCTATTTATTTCCGGCTACCCGCCCCGGGATCTACTCATAAAAGAAAAATTTCTCCAAGATTCTTTGGAAGTGCTTCAAGAATTCGCTCGCCAAACCGGACCCACCCCTGCCCTGATCGGATTCCCTGAATCCGCACCCGAGCACCCAAGTAAAATATTCAACTCGGCAGCATGGTGTCAGCATTCCAAGATAGATCAAGTTTTTCGAAAAAGACTTCTTCCCACCTATGATGTTTTTGATGAAAGCAGATACTTTGAAATGGGGAATGCAGAGATGATCAGGGAATATAAAGGGAAACGGTTGGGAATTACCATTTGTGAAGACATTTGGAACTTGGCCGACCCACGATATTCAAACGACCCCTTGGACAAAATGGAAGCGGATTGCCCGGATTTGTTGATTAATTTATCGGCAAGCCCATGGTTTGTGGGAAAAGAAAAGAACCGTTTGCAACTTCTTCAGAAGGTAGTTCATAAATTAAATTGCCCCGTTACCTATGTGAATGCAGTGGGCGGCAATGATGAACTTATTTTTGACGGTTCCTCCACTACCCTGGATAAAAATGGCNAGATCACCTTCCAATCCAAGCCTTTTGAAGAACAGCTTCAAGTTCATGATCTTTCTGAAAATAATCATTTTNAAACTCCTGAGGCCTTGGAAANGGACCAGTTGCAGAATGCTTTGTCCCTTGGGCTTCGGGACTATGTTCTTAAAAGCGGATTTTCTAAAGTGGTTATTGGCTTAAGTGGGGGCATTGATTCTGCGGTTACCGCTGCCTTAGCCGTTGATGCTCTCGGCAAAGATAAAGTCATGGGGGTTAGCCTGCCCTCTGCCATATCCAGTGATCACAGCAAAGATGATGCGTTAGAATTAGCTGAGAATTTGGGCATTGGGTTTCATACCATCCCNATCGAGTCNCTGGTTGCCGCTGCAAGTAATGAACTCGNTTTCCTTTTCAAAAACCTACCTNATGATGTCACGGAAGAAAACCTGCAAGCACGAAGCCGGGGTCTTTTATTAATGGCAATTTCAAACAAATTTGGAGCTCTTCTTCTCACCACGGGTAATAAAAGTGAATTGGCGGTGGGATATTGTACCTTGTATGGGGATATGTGCGGAGGGCTTGCGGTTATTTCTGATGTCCCCAAGACCAAGGTTTTTGACCTCGCTAGGCATATGAATCGGACCAAGACCATCATTCCTGTCAATACCATTGAAAAACCACCTTCCGCCGAATTACGCCCCGATCAAAAAGATAGTGATTCCCTCCCTGATTATGATGTTCTGGACGGGATTCTTCATGCCTATGTTGAAGAGCGAAAATCGATTGATAGTATTGTCCAATCCGGATATGACACCGGANATNACCCGNAANATTATTCGCTTGGTNGATTTAAATGAATACAAACGAAACCAAGCGGCACCCGGACTGAAGACAACACCNCTCGCATTCGGTATTGGACGCCGTATCCCGATCGTACAAAAATATCAAAANTAGATCGCCCTTACATTTATGAGTTCAGAATCAGAAAATCTTTTTGAAAAAGCCAAGCGTTTGATTCCAGGTGGAGTCAACTCTCCGGTTCGTGCTTTTCGTTCCGTAGGAGGCACTCCATTTTTTACCCGCAGTGCCAAGGGTTGCCATTTAACCACCGCGGATGGACAGGAATTAATTGACTATGTCTGCACCTGGGGACCGGCCATTCACGGACACAACCATCCCCGGATCAAGAATGCCATCGCCAAAGCTTTGGAAGCGGGTACCAGCTTTGGCACCCCTGGACCCGCGGAAGTTGAAATGGCTGAATTAATTGTTGAGGTAGTCCCTTCCGTAGAAAAAGTGAGAATGTGCAACAGCGGAACGGAGGCGACCATGTCCTGTATTCGTCTGGCTCGTGGATTCACGGGGAGATCCAAGATTATAAAATTTGCCGGATGCTATCACGGCCATGTTGATAGCCTACTGGTCAAAGCCGGTTCTGGTGCTCTTACCTTGGGGAATCCTGATAGTGCCGGAGTACCCGAAAGCTTCGCTCAAGAGACGATCGTTCTTCCTTACAACGACGAAACTGCTTTAGCGGATGCACTCAACCAGAATCAAGACGCGGTTGCCGCGGTTATCATCGAACCATTTCCTGCAAACTGTGGTCTGATTCTGCCCAAGGAGGGCTATTTAGAATTCNGTTAGAGCATTATGCAGTAAGCATAATGTTTTGTTGATTTTTGATGAAGTTATGACCGGGTTCCGCCTTGGAATTGGTGGAGTTCAGGAAAGAACCNGAATTACACCAGATCTNACTGCCATGGGTAAAATCATTGGAGGTGGACTACCAGTCGGAGCTCTGGGTGGAAAAGCNGAGATCATGGATCATCTGGCNCCTCTTGGCCCGGTTTATCAGGCCGGCACTCTAAGCGGAAACCCGCTTGCCATGGCCGCAGGCATTGAATCCTTACGGATGCTCAAAGAAAATCCTCCCTACGATCATTTGGAAAAGATGGGGGCGATGATTTCGGATGGTGTGAGCAAACTTGCTGAACAACATGGGGTCGCCTTACAAGTGCCACAAGTGGGTTCGATGTTTTGCTTATTCTTCTCTGAAAAACCCGTCACCAATCTGGATCAGGCGATGAGCTGTAAACATGACCATTTCAATAAGCTATTTCATAAACTTCTTGAGAGTGGGCTCTACTTACCTCCCTCTTCCTACGAAACCTGTTTTATTTCTGCGGAGCACCAGGAACCTACAGTCACCGAAACTTTGGAGAAGATGGAACAAGCCTTTTCTTCTTTTTGAAACTTCTTGGCATTGACACTGGATTGCATCCGGTGAAATAAGCTACTTGGTATGCCTTTTCTTAAGACACAAATTCTTTTTCTGAGCCTGTTTACTTCCCAGGTTTTATCCTTTGCGGAAGAACGCATCCCTTTTTATGAAGACTATCTTCAAAAGGCGGATGCCCTCGGCTTCCTTGAAAATGCGGAAGCATTTCTTGAGCAATCACCCGATGCTTTAGAAGCACCCCGAGTTGCCATGGACTTGATGATGGTAGGAAAAGCGGCAAACCAAGCAAAAGCCGTAAGTAGGGCTACGGATCTACTTCTTTTTCGATACCCAAAAAGTTTACCAAGTTTACAGTTTGTAAGTTCTTTTGATCAAGGCTCCCCCCGATTGGTCAACCTGCTCAAAATAAAAGCGGATCAGGGGAATTTAGAGCAAAAAGAATTTGCCATTTCTTTTTGCCGNTCCCTTTTATTGATTACCCGAATTCATGGCCCCGAATTTCTCAAAGATGTCTCCCTTCGGATTCGTGCGTATTTATTGGCTACTCAGGCAGGGGTAAAAGAAATCGAAGACCTTACCTTTTCTTCNTTTAAAGAACTGTCTGAAAAAAATAACCCATTGGGGAAATGTTTAAAAATCCTCATGAGCGAACAAGATCNTTTTTCAAAAATCGAAGNCCTGTCCAAGCTTTCCGGCACGGACGCCAAATTTTGCCTCTCTTTCTATCTTGCCCAACTCAGCCCTGAGGAGTCCAAATCCGATAAAATGATCCGTTTTAAAATCAATCAAATTCTCTTTGGTAAAAGCCCGGATACCAAGCTCGCCCGGGAACTTTTGGCTTCTCTTCCTGAAACATTACAGAAAAGTCCTCCCTGGGATGCGTTGCTCGCATTTTCTTACCACCTGGAACAAGACACGCCCAAAGCCATTGAAGTCCTTCAAGCATCTTCNGGGGCTACTGAAAAAGATTCGCAATGGAATNATATGTTAGTTTCCTATGCGGACGGACTTACTTTTTTGGAGAACCGCAAGAAGCTTTTGGTCACCGCCATTGGAAAAGCCATTGAAAAAATGGGCTCCGATTCAGGCTGTCTTTTTATCCAAGCGGATTGGGAATCTAATGCCAGTAATTCCAAGAGCGTAAAGAATTCCCTTTTTCTGGGCGTGGATAANTCCAGCAAGAAGATCGAAATTCAATTACGGAAAGGAAAAAAGCTCGTTATGGGCTACCAAAGTAGTGCCGANACTTCTTCGCTCTATGGTCCGGATTCCGATAAGATTTTCCGCTTTCAAACTTCGGGTACATTCCCAGTTCCCAGGGTTTCNATCAATCGGGATAATCTAACCGGAGCATTCACTTACAATTTCAANCTTAATTTTGGCTCCTCTTTTTCCGAATTCTTGAAAAGTGGATCTTCCCTTCTCGAAAATCCTTACATTGGAACCACAAAAGGGAGGGAAGTTTTATGGAATTATACCCTCGCCAACAAATTCATTTGGCTGGAGCCAGCCAGGGCCGCAAAGGGGGGCACAACCTATCCAATATCTTCTCTTTCCCGGGGGACCAGTATACCCAACCGTGCGAGTGTTACCTTTGACCTCCAAGGTAATCTTGAATCTGCCAAATTCGGGGCGGTTACCCTTAGCACCATCCGCATGGGGGATGCATCGATTTTAAAGCAGCTTCCCCAATGGCCTAAAGGAGAAATTGAGCAAGGGGAGGAATTTGACTTTCGCATGTTCATGAAAATGGTCTCGGTGATCGGTGACCTAGCTCAAAAATAAAATATTGGATCATGATCAGCAGGTTTAAATTTGCTTGGGTCACTTTACTAGCCAGCTCCGTTCTTTACGGAAGCAAACAAGAATTTTCNATCCTGCGGGACATTGCCTATNCCGGCTCGGACAACCCACATCAGACCCTGGATCTCTACACCCCGAGGTCACTGGACCTCTCCTCGGGCAAGTTGCCCGTTGTGGTNTGGATCCATGGAGGAGCCTGGAAAAGTGGAAGTAAAAAATCGGGTAATCATCCACACCGGATTCCAGAAATTGTCGCGACCCAAAGATATGCAGGGGTGTCGATCGGATACCGTCTAAGCCAAGACGTTAAATGGCCCGCTCAAATTCATGATTGTAAAGCCGCGATTCGCTGGCTTCGTGGAAATGCTAAAGCTCTTGGCCTTGATCCCGACCGAATTGGAGTTTGGGGGTCTTCCGCAGGTGGACATCTTGCCTCGATGCTGGGAACCACAANGGATTATGAAAGCCTCGAGGGAGAAATTGGGNATTTCCGATCCTTTTCAAGTGAGGTTCAGGCGGTGGTTAACTATTATGGTCCAAGTGCTTTTTTACGGATGGATGACCAACCTGGTAAAATCCGACACAATGCACCCGGGTCTCCCGAAAGTCAATTGATCGGACACCCCATTCAAGAAGCAAAAAAATTGGCCCAAAATGCATCCCCCCTCCATCATGTNTCGGCTCGGGATGCACCCCATTTTCACTTTCATGGGATGCAGGATTCATTCGTTCCCTATCAGCAGTCCTTACTCCTTCACCATGCNCTTCAGAAAGAAAAAGTTTCTTCGGCTCTGATCTCGGTCCAACAAGCGGGTCATGGGATGCCAGTTAAATTCACCCAAGAATTTGTGATCCCCTTTTTTGATTTCCTATTCCATGGGGTGGGAACATTCCCAAAAGATCTTTCTCTCTAAGATGGAATGANGTACGATTTCCCCTGGCTTTCGGTAGCATCCTTAAGGGATGAATTAGAAAATAAAAGTGGAATTTATTTTGAGGCCCATGCCTTCCGAGAATCCNTTTTATTGCAGGACCCAAAAGCTTGCTTTTTAGAACTTGCCCAAAAGATCGGNCACCCTCTTTCCCAAAGTATCCATAACGAATTAGTTCTGGATGTAATCGATCATGGCTTCTCCAAAGAAGACCAACGGGCTCGCGGGCCCCATTCCAACCGAAAGCTTGGTTTCCATACCGACCGCTGTGATGTGATTGGATTTTTATGCCTGCAANCTGCCGCTTCGGGNGGAGAAAACCAGATTNTAAANAGCAAAGAAGTTGCNCAAATAATTCAAGAGGAAAGAAAGGATCTTTATGAGGTTCTATGTTCCCCTTTCCCCTATAAACGACATGTTATGGATTCTGAAAACCCAAAGCCCTTCTGCATGCAACCCATTTTCTCTTCTCAAGANGGATTCTTTGCTTGCTCCTATCTNCGGGTTTTAATTGATCGGGCAGACCAAGATCCTGATTGCCCNGGCTTGTCCAAGGTTCAAAAAGAATCCTTGGACTTTATGGATTGCGTCTGCGAGAGAGAAGAAATTCAAACCCGTTTCAGGCTAGAACCAGGGAATCTTTTGTTTTTGAATAATTGGACAACTTTACACCGACGCACTGCCTTTACCGATTTCCCCGAAAAAGATCGCCAAAGGCATTTTTTAAGAATTTGGCTTTCGATGCCGNATAATCGTCCTTTAGATCCCGCATTCAAAGAAAATTTTGGTTCCGTGGAAGCAGGGAAAATTCGGGGTGGGATCCGAGCAAACTAATATCGATTCATTTTGCTCTTTATTTGATTCCTCTTTTCAAGATACATTGAGAATAGAAATTCTCTAGCTCATGATATTTTTCTTTCAAAAAACGACATCTCTTTCGGTCGTTTTTTTGTTTGGGGCACTCCCTAATTCCATCCTTTGCTGTCCTCCTGACTCAAACTTGCCGGCACCGTCAGACTTCAGCGAAAAATCTCCCTTTGCGGTTAAAACCCCGTACTTGGATCCTCCTGCAGGAGTTTTTCAACAAGCCAATGACTATGAAGTCTTGATCATGGGTGGAGGCTANTCTCCCTCGGGNAATCAGTTCTCGCTTGAGAGCAATGTTAAGTATTTTCTCCGAATAAAAGAAAAACTCGGCTTTTCCAAAAGTTCCTCCCAGCTTTTTTTCGCAGATGGAAATGATCCGGCNAGAGATCTTCAGTATTTTGACCCCAAGCAGGAAATACCGCTTGTGAACCGTGCGTTGGCAGAAATATTCGCTAAAAATAAAGGACTCAATCACCAGTACCGTAGCCATCAGCTTCAAACCAACGGGCCTGCCTCGATTGCCAGCTTGGACCAATGGATTAGTCGTCAAAAAAAGGCCAAAGCCACCAGATTTAATTTGGTCTANTTTACTGGGCATGGAGGAAAAGGCTCCAAAAAAGAACCTCATAATACCACCGCTTACCTTTGGAATAATCAAAATTTAAGCATGCAGAATTTTTCTAAAAAATTAGACGGCTTACCCAGTGAACAAAAAACAGTTTGTNTTATGGTTCAGTGTTACAGCGGNGGNTTTGCNCATTTTATGTTNAAAGAGGGCAACCATACCAAGGGTCTATCTACCTCTCCAAGAGTTGGNTTTTTTGCAACCACCCATGACCGGGTAGCTGCGGGTTGTACCCCTGATATTACCGAAAGCGACTATCGAGAATACAGTACGACTTTCTGGGAAGCAATATGTGGAGAAACTCGCATGGGTATGCAAATTCCAAAAGCAGACTATGACAAGAATGGAAACACTTCACTTGCCGAAGCCCATGCCTATGTAGTGATTAACTCAGATACCATTGATGTTCCCGTCAAAACATCAGAAACTTGGCTTCGAACCATTTTTTCGGCTCAAATTAAATTATTTCAAAAGGATCAGGACCAGAAACAAAGAAAAATTCATGAGAATATCTTATCCAAAGCAGAGCCTGAGGAAATCGCGGTGATCCGCTCTTTGGCTTTGGAGTTTGGATTTTCGCAATGGCCGACTATCGANGANGCAGATNAAAAAATAGGGTCATTAAAACAAAANAGAAAAGNATGGGATCAGAAAAAGAANAAATCTTTGGCTGCCACTCGGAAATTAAGAGANCAAATAAAANCTAGGATNAGAAAATTTTANCCGGAATTGGTAAACCCCTATCACCCNAAATCATTAGANGTATTTAATGGACNNGAAAAAGAATTATTTCTTAAAAAACTTAATTTTCAAAATCAATGGCAGCAACTCGTAGTCGAAAAAGAAAATTTCAATCAAATCGAGAAGAAGAGATTTGCCCTGGAAAAAGAGGAAGTAAAAGGAATCCGACTAAAGAGATCCATTGAATATATATATCTCTGGAATCATTTACAAAAAAAGGGCTCNCTNGCCCAAAAGCGTGACTTTAATAGACTCGTNAAACTCGAAAAGACGACATTCCCACTGNAGTGAGAAAATTATAAAAGCTTTCTAGAAGCCTTTCCCTCTCAGGGCTGCATCTAATTGCTTTTGAAATTCCACCACATCTTCGTCCGAAGGCTTGTATCCTTCGTCACCTCCGGACAAACCAAGCCTACCAAATTGGTCTAAAGTCCATTGTTTATGATGTCCGTCAGAAAAGGTAACTGAACCACTTGCCATNGCTCCCGGTGGTGTCACCGGGTCTACTTCGACCGAAACGCCTCCCTCTGTTGGGTTGAGTTCATCCGTTGCANCAGGAGTCTCCGCATTATTTTCCGGTACTTCCTTTGGTTTTTCCTCCTCTTTATCGGCAAGGGTTAGATCCAGGTCATCAACCAGAAAACGGACATCAATGTAGGTCATGACNACACCAAAGTCGGCGTTTATCTTTTTTTGCACATCCGACAAGCCCATTCCCTCAGCGACCCATCGAGCTATCTCTCTCTTCTGCTCTGGATTAGGCTCGGTCTGCAAAGGAGTGTCGGAGACTACTTCTTCTTCTGAACCGCTGGATGCATCTACTGAATCTGAAAAATCACTTATGTTCATATTTGCTAATATTTAAGCAAAAGAAACGACTTTGACAAGGGGGTAAAAGCAATCAGTAGAAAACAACCCTTATTCCATGGATTGCGAAAGCTGTTCGTTTAAGAATTCTACAGAATGTTTAATGGAGGTATCTTGATCCATCATATTCTCAACGGTTTTACAGGCATGAATCACAGTTCCATGGTCCCTTCCTCCGAAAGCACCACCGATTTCCTGCAAGGAGTGTTCAGTCAGTATGCGGGATAAATACATCGCAACTTGCCGGGGAAATGCAATGTTAGCGGGTCGTCGGCGCGATAACATGTCAGCCATTCTGAGATGGTAGTAATCCACTACTTTCTTTTGAATGGTTTCAATCGTAATCCGGCTTAAATTTTCCTCCCGTAAAATATCACGGAGTAATCTTTGTACGGTTTCAAGATCTGCTTTTTTACGGGTCAGTCCAACATAGCCCGCGACTCGGGTCAGGGCACCTTCCATCCGTCGAACATTTCTGGAGATATTCTTCGCCAAAAACTCAATGATTTCAGGTTCNACTGAAATTCCCATGGCATCCGCTTTTTTGGAAAGAATCGCAACCCTAGTTTCCAGGTCAGGAGCCTGAATGTCNGCGACCAAGCCCCATTGAAAACGGGAAAGTAATCGACTTTCAATTTTATCAATTTCTCCAGCAGGCCGGTCACTGGTTAATAGGATTTGGCGTTGAGCTTCGTAAATTTCGTTAAAAGTATGAAAAAATTCCTCTTGAATTCTTTCTTTGCCCGCTAAGAATTGAATGTCATCAATCAAAAGATAATCAACACTCCGGTAGCGTGAGCGGAATTTGGTTAGGGTATTTTCCTGTATAGCCCGGATAAATTCATTGGTAAACTTTTCGCAGGAAACATAAGTAATTCGGCAAGCTGGGTTCCGATTCAGTGCCTGATGGGCAACGGCATGCATCAAGTGGGTTTTCCCTAGTCCAGTTTCCCCGTAAAGAAATAAGGGATTGTAGGCATGAGCAGGGGCATTTGAAACGGCCACGCAGGCTGCATGTGCCAGTTCACTCCCTCCACCCACAATAAAATTNGAAAATGTATTTTTCGGATTAATCCCCAAGGATCTTCCCTTGAGAGCCGGCCCAGTCAAACGGGATGAGGAGGTTTTGGTAGCCTTACTTTTATTNCGGTTGTTGATATCAAGTTCATGGTTCCCCTCTCCGATGTCTCCTAATAATTCAACCGTAAATGGATGACCTACCAGCCGATCCGCTTCTTGTCTAATCACATCTAAATAATTATCACGGATCCAAATTGCAGAAAATTCATTGGGTGTGATCAGTTCACAACCATCTTCATCCAAATGTCCGACTCTCATATTATCGAACCAAACCCGAAAGGTATCAGCAGGAATAACCTCGAGTAATTGTTCTCTTAAAGAACTCCAGAAAGTGTCAGGGGTAGAAACGGGGGATGACATAAGAAATCAGAATTTATTCACAGCAAGTCGAAGTGCTTTGTAAGTCTCTTAGAGAAAGGCATTTCCGAGTGTGAAGGTGGGTGGTTTTGAAATGGATGAATACAATCGCAGGAAGGAGGCAATAATTGCATAAGTGATTTATATACAGTATATTGCATTTAAAATGAAAATGGATTCGTAGGGTGTTGGTTAAAAACTGTTACAAAAAGGAAACAATAGTTTTGAAGAAGAAATCCAATGAAACCAAGAAAAAAATTTCGATAAAAGCGGAAACTTTCTCACAAGTTATTCACAAGCTTGAGTCCATAAGTTTTTAGCACTTTTTTGCTTGCACATATCGATAATTTCCAACACCTGCACAGCTATTTGATAATTCGGTACTTAGAAAAAAGTTTTCGGAGCAAAAAAATGATTTGAATGATCACTTATTCATTTTTTTTAAAAGTTTTTCGTTAAAGTCGATCGCAGAATCATAACTAAATTGTCGAGCTGCTTGGACCATAGCCGCAACCTCAACCAATCGGGCCATATCCCGTCCCACTCGAACTGGAATTTCCATGTGAGGAACTGGAGCGCCTAAAATATCGAAGTATTTTCGTTCCAAGCCGGTTCTTTCCAACTCATTTTCGCTGGACTCTTCAAGCAAGGTCACAACCAGATCTATTTTATTTTCTAGCCTTACAAAACGAATACCAAATAACTTCTCCACATTAATGATACCTATTCCTCGGCACTCCATGAAACCTCGATTTAATTCATCACAAAAACCAACGGGGGTGTGGTCACTCAGCAGCTTAATTTTCACAACATCATCCGCGACCAGACTATGGCCTCTTTCAATTAAAGCTAAAGCGGCCTCACTCTTACCCGCCCCACTCCCTCCCCGGATTAAGGTACCAATACCCCGAATCTCGAGCAAAGTACCGTGAAGAGATGAGCGGGGGGCAAAACGCTCTTCCAGTAACACGGTGACCTCGGTGGTAAATGCCTTNGAACTNAGCGAAGTTCGAAAGAGCGGTACCCCGTGCTCCTCTAAAACTTCAATCATTTCTTGGGTGGGGGCTAAATTACGGGTNACCACNACACAGGGNATCTTTTTTCCNGCCATNGTAGANATNACATTTTTCCTTNGCNCTTTGGATTGTTCTCNAAAGAAACCCATNTCCCCTGCNCCAAAAAGCTGNATTCTTTTGTGGGCAAAATACTTGAAATANCCTGTTACTGCNAGAGCCGGACGATTTACACTCCTCTCCCGGATCGTACTTCGGGATAGAGATTTTTCCGTGGTTACTAATCGAAGTTGAAGCTGCTCACCGTAGTCTTCAAAAAATTCTCGAACTGCAATGCTCTCGACCGAGTAAGGAATATTGGATTGGACACTTTTCATAGTAGGTTAAATTTAAATTCAGGCGACGAAATCTTGCCCAAGATATTTGGTACGGGTTTGCTCATCATTAAGTAAAAACTCAGAATCTCCGTGAGCCAAAACCTTTCCATCATAGAGTAAATAGGCACGGTCTACGATTCTGAGGGTTTCTCTCACATTATGATCGGTAATAAAAACTCCAATTCCCTTCTCTTTCAAAGAAACAATCATCTTCATTACTTCACTTACACTTATGGGGTCCACCCCGCCAAAAGGTTCGTCCAGCAGAAGAAAGCTTGGATTAAGTACAAGTGCTCGGGTAATCTCCAATCTCCTACGCTCCCCTCCGCTNAAGGTGAAAGCCTTTTGTTTGGCGAGATGAGAAAGGTTTAATTCATCCATTCGGTGTTCGACTACTTGATCCTCTTCTTTTTTTCCCAGTTTTAGAGACTGAGCAATAGCCCGAATATTTTCCTCCACCGTAAGTTTCCGAAATACGGAAGACTCTTGAGGTAAATAAACCACTCCTTCCCGGGCTCGTCGATAAGCAGGTAGAGAGGTGATATCCCTACCATTCAACTCTACNCTTCCATTACTGGGTCTGGTAAATCCGGTAACCATGGAAAAGGTCGTAGTCTTCCCTGCCCCATTGGGACCCAGTAAGCCAACCACTTCTCCACCCGATAGGTTCAAATCGACTCCCTTGACCACGAATCTGGCTCCGTATCGCTTACTGACTTCACGAACTTGGAGTATATTTTTGGATTCTGGCTTCAAGGCTTTTTAGGGTGACTAATTTGGAAATCCGAAATTAGGAATTTCAGGTAATTGCAAACTGGGCCGATTACCTTCAACCCCGACTACTTTCGCCCTTCTTGTCCCTTTTTCGAGAATAATTTCATCTCCTTTGGCGATCCCATAATCTTGATCCTCAACCCGGGCATTTCCTTGGAGAACAGCTTCTCCTTTTGTGGTATTTATACTTAATTCATCTGCGAAGGAGGATCGACCCTTCTGGATCATGCTGACCTTTCCTCTCGCATGGATCTTTGAAATTTTGCCCAAGCTTTTCAANGGGCTGGTCTGATTTAAATCTTTATCAAAAAGGATCTCCATCCAGTCACATGAAATCTTTAAATCTTCTGAGCTCACCACGACATTTCTTTCAAGAAGAAACCGGTTTCGGGTCGGAGAAAGCTCAAGGACTTCAATATATTCCGCCTCGGTTAAAGTTTTAAAGCTGAGGTCATCTTTTCGGACCCCTTCTTTTTTTTTGCCTTCGCGTTCATCCAACAACAGAGTTTCTTTAAACATCACTTTTCCTTTTTCTTGAAATGCAATTAATTGGTCCCCCTTTTCAATCTTGTTTCTCCATAACCATCTTTTACCCTCTGCAGTAAACCCCTTCCCCTCTACTTCGAGCATGGATTCCCCCCATGCTTTTCCAGACCCAGGCTCAAAGAGACCTTTTTTACTTTTGGCATTGGATTGATTAAATCCAGTCAAGGTTTTCAAAACCAGATCAAAAGCCTCATAAATCCCTTCTTCTTCAAAATTGACTTCATTGGCATGAAGTTCCCAGGCAATTCTTCCATCTTCACCAAATCCGGGCACCTTAAGGTGACGGATGCCTTCCTCGGTTTTCTGATCCGCACGGTCAAGTTCTAAGGCATCGGAAGACAGACAGGAAAAATAAAAAATAGAAATACTTAAAAGAAGATTCTTAAGCAGCAGAATTTGATTCAATCGGAAAGGTGAGTGGGGGGACTCCCTAAGTGGATCATTCAAAATTACCATGCAAGATTGATTANTGTTCGGCTTTGCTTTCCTCTTTTGGAGCAGTCTTTGCCTCCGTCTCAAAGGGAACAAATTTTAGAATGGCACCATTGATGCAATATCTTTTATCGGTGGGAGTATCAAATCCTTCTCCCTTAAAGACATGCCCTAAATGACCATCACAACCTGCACACCGAACTTCGGTTCGCAGGTAACCCAAATGAAAATCTTCAAAAGTATTCACATTTTGCGCATTGGCAGGGTCGAAAAAAGAAGGCCATCCGCATTTCGAGTCAAACTTGGTTTCAGAAGTAAATAATTCAGCCCCGCAACCCGCACATAAATATTTCCCCCCGCCTTGTTTCTTGAATGCATCGTACTCTTTCCCGAATGGTCTTTCCGTGCCTGCCTTCCGAAGGATATGAAATTGTTTTTCAGTCAGTTCCTGCTTCCACTCTTCTTCCGTTTTTTCCACCTTTTTTACACTATTCATTTTTGTTTTCAGTTTCTTCTGAGATTGCTTAATTTCTGCATTTGCTTGATCCGTGAAAAAGCTAATGGTGAAGATTGTTGCCAACATCACCAACGATAAGACCACGAAAATTTTGAGCATCCAAGCCTTCATTTTAATAATCTTTCATTCGTTTTATTTCGAGGCAAGACCTATTCAAATCCAAAGTTACCCTAATCTTTCCAGTAAACTAGCCTCATTGGTATAGGTAATTGCAGATTCTTTAGAAATAATCCCATGCTGGTAGAGGTGAAGTAGATGTTGCTCCATTGTCATCATCCCTTCCTTCCCCTGGGTCTCCATAGTTGAATAAACTTGCTGCCAATTTCCGGAACGAATCAGGTTGCCGAGGGCAGGAAGATTTTTCAAGACCTCCATGGCTAGGATTCTCCCATTTCCATCTGCTCTCGGAACCAGTTTTTGACTCAAGACAAAGGANAAACTAAATGAAAGCTGTAAGCANAAACTCTTCGTTTGCTCAGAAGNAAACATGTCNACAATCCGNCTTAANGCACCTTTGGCATCCCGGGTGTGAAGGGTTGAAAANACCAAGTGACCAGTCTCNGCTGCACTTAATGCAAGNGATGCGGTTTCAGTATCCCNTATTTCTCCAACAAATATAATGTCTGGATTCTCCCGCAAAGCACTCCGTAGTCCTTCGGCAAAAGTTGGAACATCCTGCCCTATTTGCCTTTGAGAAACCATAGAGCTTTCACTTTTAAATAAAAATTCCACCGGGTCTTCCAAGGTGATTATTCGGGTCTTTCGGTATAAATTGATATGATTAATAAGGGAGGAAATGGTGGTGGACTTCCCACTCCCTGTAACTCCAGTCACTAATACTAAGCCCCTTTTTAAGGTGGTGATATCCTGCCATATTTTTTCCGAAGGTAGCCCAACCTCTTGAATCGAAGGAATATCTGAAGCCAACACCCGCATCACAAAGGCGAGTCCGTCCCGGTCCTTAAAAATATTAAGCCTAAAATTTATGCCTTGAGCCTCCCATTCGAATGCGGTGTCTAAATCCTTCGGATTTTCTTTATCTAAGACGATTTCTAAATGTTTCTCACTCAATAAAATTCCCAGCATATACTCAATCGTGGCAGCGGTGACCCCGGTCCCTTCAGGCAAAGGGGTGAGGTCATCATCAATTCGAAAACTAATCGGTCTGCCATTTTTAACATGTAAATCCGATATGCGAGAAAGATTCCCTCGCTTGTATGCGGGATCAATGAAATAGTTCAGTAATTGAGTGAAACTCAAGGTGGACTGACCGACTTGATAAATCGGATGATCGATATCATAACTTTCTGACATAATTTGAAAATGACCTTATCTTGGATTTTCTTCAAGCCAAGATCACAAACTTCAATAATCTCTTTGAGTTTAAATTAATAAAAATTGGATTGCCATATTAGGGCTAAATAAAGGAAAAGTATCTCTTTCTTCTTGTATGAAAGTTCACTTCAAAGGTACCCGGGGTTCCATTCCCACTTCTTATTCAGCGGACGAAATTAACAAAAAAATTGTTGATGCCCTTCTTGCTGCCCGCGGAAAAGACCTTCGCTCCGAGGGCCAAATTATAGATTTCGTAAAAAATAAGTTACCTTTTCATACCAGTTCCGGGTGGGGTGGTAACACCCCCTGTGTATATGTCGAGACCCCTTCTGAAGAAAAATTAATTCTAGATGGAGGCTCTGGAATTCGTCCTCTCGGACAAGAATTTGCCAAGGATGGAATAAAAAACACCACTTTTCACATCTTCATTTCTCATCTTCATTACGATCATATCCAAGGGCTGCCTTTCTTTATTCCTGCCTACGACCCGTCCAACAAAATTATTTTCCATGGGGGTCATAAGCACCTGGAAGAAAGCCTTAGGGCTCAAATGAAAACTCCGTTTTTTCCCATCGATATGGATACCTTTAATGCGGAAGTTTCTTTTGAAATTCATAAACCAGGCGACAAGCTCGAGCTTTGTGAATCTAAAATTTCATTATATCAACAAGAACATCCTGGAGTCTCTTATGGATACCGCATTGATAGTCAGGGAAAATCAGTGGTTTATTCCACCGATGCCGAACACAANAATGCGGCTCATTCCAAAAAGTATCCNTTTATTGATTTCATTCGAGGTGCTGACCTCCTAATTTTTGANGCTCCCTACACCCATTCTCAATCCATCGGTATTCGAGAAGACTGGGGGCATTCAAGTAACCTCATGGGGGTTGAGCTTGCCGCTCGGGGAGAAGTTAATACCTTGGCAATTTTTCATCATGACCCTGCTTCAACTGATCAGGAACTGGAAGTTTTTCAGGTCAATACGAAAAAATACCTCGATGCTTCCCGCACCGCGATTAAAGAAACCCGACCCGGTATTCCAGGTGCTCCATCCACCCGAAAATTTCCTACTGAAATTTTACACTCTTACGATGGCTTAACGATTTCTCTTTAATAACCATTAATGAACCACATCCCCTCGCCCGAAGATGAAGTTCCGAAGAGGTTGGATAAGGAAACCATCAATGAACTTCCCCTCATCCGTTTTCANGGGGCCGTTCAGGTTGCGGAAGACTCCAAGACCTTCAACCGGCTAGCCGCNCGTTTGAGCAAATTTCCGNTTCTNGGCTTTGATATTGAATGTAAGCCCAATTTTAAGAAAGGTCCCAACAACCCACCCGCTCTCATTCAGTTAGCAACAGCCGACCAAGCATTTCTTTTCAGGCTCTACCCTATTTTCAAACTCGGTCCTTTGATCGACATCTTGGAAAATCCAAAGATTATTAAGACTGGTGTGGCATTAAAGGACGACCTCCATAACCTCCAAAAAATTGAGGAGTTTTCGGGTGCTGGGTTCGAAGATTTGGCAAAATTGGCCCAGTCCCTTAAAATTGAACAAACCGGACTTCGAAACCTCACTGCTATTTTCTTTAAGCAGAGGTTATCNAAATCTGCCCAGCTTTCAAACTGGCAAAAGCGCCCCCTTTCCTCCTCCCAGAAAAATTATGCCGCGACCGATGCCTGGATCAGTCGTGAACTCTATTTGATTATGAAAGCAAGGCTTGATCATGTCAGTTAGTGCGTAGCTTCCATCCTCGCTTCTTTAGTACATCAAGCAAAACAGCCCCCAACAAGACCAGGCCCAAAACCACTTTTTGGGTATAGCTTTGTACCCCGGTCAAATTCATTCCATTTTGAATGACTGCAATGATAAAAGCTCCAATCAAGGTCCCAAATACTTTGCCCCGNCCCCCCGATAAAGAAGTACCCCCCACCACCACTGCGGCAATCACATAGAGTTCATACATCAATCCATACTTGGGGTCTCCACTTATAAATTGGGAGGCCATAACAATTCCACCCAGCCCAGCAAGGGCACCGGAACCTGCATAGACCCAGAGTAGGATTTTCTTCACTGGCACCCCGGATAAACGGGCGGCCTCCGGATTTCCACCTACTGCATACACCTGCCTTCCCACCACCGTACGACTCATCAACATATGGGCCAAAAGGTAAAGAATGACCATCAAAACTACCGCGTTTGGAATACCGAGCAAATGATCTCCCCGGCCCAGCCAGTCAAAAGAAGGGGGCAACTGATAGATTGATAGCCCTCCGGATAGAAGGTATGCCAATCCACTTGCTACCATCATCATTCCCAAGCTGGTCACAAAAGGCGGAACTCCAAAAACCGCGACCATAGTCCCGGAAAAGAGTCCCAATCCTGCACAGGCAAGCATGGCCAAAATACAGCCCGCGACCATTCCCATTGCGGTTGCATCCCCGGCCCCCATCCATTCCCGAATTATCCAGGTTGCTAAAACCGCAGAAAATGCAATCAAGCTACCCACAGAAAGATCAATTCCCGCGGTTATAATCACCAAGGTCATCCCAATGGCAATGATGGCAATGACTGCAATTTGATTGGCCACATTCAAAAGGTTCGAAGCCTTTAAAAAATTAGGCCATTTATAAGACTTGGGATAGACGACCTGCATATCCCTCATTCCTGGAATCGACTTTTTAAGGTTTTCTAAAACGGGCAGATTCGCAAAACTTTGCTCGCATGCTAAGACCGAAACGCGGGCATTTCCTGCAAAGGCATCCCTCAACCCACGGCCTAATTCAGGGGGTCCTCCCTTGACTACTTTTTTCACCTGCCATCCCCGCTCCTCTAACAAAGCCTGCAAGCTGTCCGCGAAGATCTTACCTTCATCGCCCCCCTTGCCTGCAATCACCACGGACTTGTCCAAAACCCTAAGGTTTTCCAACTCGGGCAACAAACGATTCGCACCCTCCGCTCCCACCGGTTGCTGCTCTTCATAAGTGATGATACTGAAAAGAGCACATAAACCGAGCAAGGCTCCAAGCATTCCATAATCGGAGGAAAAAAGAATTTTTATTACTTTCATAAATTCATTTATTTTTGATTTTCTCACCCATGGCCAGAGCCATCAAACTCTCTTGGGTCAGACCCGCATGGTTTTGAACCTCACCCATCACTTCTCCCTCTTTCATTACCAGGATCCGGTCACTCATACCGAGCACCTCGGGTAATTCCGAACTAATCATCAAAATCCCTTTTCCTTGGCCAACCAACTGGTTCATCCATTGATAAATCTCATACTTTGCCCCCACATCGATTCCGCGGGTGGGTTCATCAAAGATCAGGATTTCTGCATTTCTCTCCAACCATTTTGCCAAAACCACCTTTTGTTGATTCCCTCCAGATAATTGACCTGCCAGCTGTTCCACGCCCGATATTTTGATCATGATCTTGGACACATAACCTAAAAAAGAATTCCTTTCCCGGCCCTGATCAATCCAGCCAAAATCAGAAAAGCGAGCGAGGTTTGGGAGTCCAAAATTATCTTGGATTGAAAGATCTAGAACCAACCCCTGATCTTTTCGGTCTTCGGTTAATAAACAAATTCCTTTCTCGATCGCATCCCCTGGACTTTTTAAGTTCAGGATTTCCCCATCCAATTTAATCTGGCCATGCTCTTTCTTATCCGCACCAAATAAAAGCCTGGCTGTCTCGGTCCGTCCTGCACCCACCAGACCGGTTAATCCAAGAATCTCTCCGGCCTTTATTTCCAAAGATACATCCCGTACCTTTTTTCCCCGGGTCAAGCCGGTTGCCTGTAAGCGCACTTTACCCGGTTTTCTTTCCTCTATTGGAAATTCTTGATCCATGGAGCGGCCCACCATCAACTCAATAATTTTCCTTCGGTCTAATTCATTCCTGCTTAATTCCCCCACATGTTCTCCATCCCGCATCACCACCGCTCGATCCGCCAGGCGTTCAACCTCCTCCAGTCGGTGGCTTACATACACCACTGCAATTCCCTTCCCCTTTAGGTCATCCACCAACAAATAAAGTTGTTCCACTTCTTTTTGGGTCAAAGCNGCACTGGGCTCATCCATAATCAAAATTCGGGCATCCCGCATCAAAGCCTTGGCAATTTCAACCAATTGTTTTTCGGCAATNGTCAAATTCTCACATANTTCNTCNGGCTNGATNTTCGCTCCAATTCGTAAGAATACTTCCCGGGCACGCTCTGCCTGTTCCCCTTTCCGAACCCATCCAAAATCATTGGGCTCCATCCCCAAAAATATATTTTCGGCAGCGGATAGTCCGGGGACCAAATTAAATTCCTGATAAATAATCGCAATTCCTACATCCAGGGAATCGGTGGGTTTTAAAAATTTTTGAAATTCTCCCTCGATTTCCAGCGTGCCCTCGTCTGGTTGATGGGCACCACCCAAAACTTTAATCAGGGTACTTTTCCCTGCTCCATTTTCGCCTAACAAGGCCACACACTCTCCAGCCTTCAATTCAAAATCGATCCCTTTTAAGGCATGCACCCCGGGGAAACGCTTATGAATGGAAGCTAAACGAAGGAGTGGTTGGCGGGAATCAACCATGTGATATCGTTTTTACTGGAACAAACCCTTGCGGATCATTTCCGCAGATTCCATGCAAGCCTGTCCAATTTCTTCAAATCGCTCAGGCAGCAAACGAAATGCCGGGGCAATCGTGGTAATCGCACCCACGGGAAATTCGTAATCATCTAAAATCACCGAGGAAACACAATGGATTCCTTCCAATCCTTCGGCTAAATCGACTGCATATCCACAACTTCTGGTTCGTTCTAATTCCTTGCGAAGCGATCGGACGGTGGCATATGTCCTNNCGGTAAATTTCTTCAATCTTACCGCATCCAAATACTTTTTTAATTCCGCTTCCGGTAAACTCGCCAAAATCGATTTCCCCGGAGCACAGGAATAAGCAGGCACTCGCATTCCGACTTCACCGCTTACTTTGATCGCCTGCTTCGATATGCACTGCTCCAGAATGGTGCATTTATGATCCGTCATCACCGCCAGTTGGGTCGACTCCCCCGATCGGTCTCGAAGATTCTTCAATTCCGACCAGGAACTAATGGTTAGGCTTTTATCATTTACCTGGGGCCGGGTCAGGTCTGCCACCCGGTTGGTAAGTACAAAGCGACGGTCATCTTCCCGTCGATACAACCAGCCCCTATGCGTCATGGTCTCGGTTATCCTGCCTACTGAATTGACTGGTAAATCCAAGGCCCGGGCAATCTCGCTTGCCGACTTCCCCTTTCGAAAGCCTCCGAGGAATTCCAGAATGGCCAGGGTCCGGTCGGTTCCACGAGCCGAAACCTCTTCACTCACTAAGATTTCTGTTTTCATTAAAAATGTTTGCAAAAACTCTACTGCAAGCTGGGATCCTTTAAGCCATCCTCCTGCCGGTAGAGGGAGGTTGGAATTAAAACTTCAGCCGGGATTTCTTCTCCGTTGAAATAGGCCATAATCAAAGCCACCGTCTTCCTACCGATTTTATCGGGAAATTGAACCGGATCAGCAAAAAATTTCCCCTCCTTGATCGCCTGCTTTCCTTCGGGTTGACCGTCAAAGGCGACAATTTTTACCTGATCCTGCTTTCCTGCTTTTTCCAAGGCCGCCCGGGCTCCCAGGGCGGAGGGGTCATTAATCGCAAAAATACCAGCCAAATCCGGATGGGCTTGCAGGGTATCCTCGGTCACCTTATATCCCTCATCTCGAACTCCACCCCCATCCAACTGGGCCACCACCTCAATCTTACCCGCCGCCAAGCCTTGGTTGTAAGCTCCAATTACTTCCTCAAAGCCCTGCACCCGAAGTTGGCAGGAATTAGCCTGGGGAAAATGAACAATCAGNACCTTTCCCCCTTGTTCTCCCAAGGCTTCAATCATTGCTTCCCCGGCCAGCTTTCCNCCTTGCAGGTTGTCTGAACCCACATGACTTACCACCTTTGCACCTTCGGCAACACATTTTAAATCACAGGTAAAAACCGGCACTCCTGCCTCATTCGCCTTCTTNACCGCGGTCCCAATTGAAATTCGGTCACAGGGATTCAGGATGATCGCGGATACTCCCTTAGTCAAAAAATCATCGATTTGATTCGCTTGTTTTTGCACATCCCTGTCCCCATCNACCACAATTACATCATATCCATGTTTGGCGGCTTCNNTTNTTACATTTTCTGCAATCACCGAGAAAAAAGGATTNCCCAAGGTCAAAACNGANACCCCAATGGTACCCTTTACNGNNGNCTCNTTTTCAACCGCNNCNGNATCCTCAGNNCCTCCTCCGCACCCATAAAAGAAAGAGGAAAAAGCGAATAAATTTAAANAGAANAGGGCTGTTAGGCTTCGTTTTATCATGTTTTTATGGATTAAGATTGATTTCTAAATTTGGAAATGTACCCATAATTGGAAAACAATGAAAGAACTAAACTTCAAGCAAGAACTCACGGCCGCTTTTGGTCAGCCCATTTCTGAAAACCCCACCCAAGTCATGGTCGAGGCAGCCTATCGCCATCATAATCTTGACTGGAGATACTTGACTATTGAAGTCGGACCCAACGATCTCGAAGCCGCGGTGCAGGGAGCAAAAGTGATGGGCTTTCAAGGATTCAACTGTACCATCCCCCACAAGGTTAAGGTCCTTGATTACCTCGATGGCCTTGGGGAATCTGCCTCCCTCATGGGGGCGGTGAATTGCGTGGTCCGCAAAGATGGAAAATGGATCGGGGAAAATACNGACGGCAAAGGTTTTGTCTCNTCCCTTCNAGAACTGACNGATCCAAAAGGGAAAAAGGTGGTAATNTTCGGNGCNGGTGGGGCCGCCCGTGCCATCAGTGTGGAAGTCGCCCTTGCGGGTGCCCATCATATTACCATCGTCAATCGCTCCGTGGATCGTGGAGAAGAATTAACCACCCTGCTNCAGGATAAACTTCCCTGCTACGCTGATTTCGCGCCCTGGGATTCGACCTATTCCATTCCATCCGANACCGATGTGGTAATCAATGCCACCTCNATCGGATTATTTCCTGATCTGGATGCCCGGCTCGATTTCGATCCCGACTCTCTACTGTCCAATATGGTGGTGGCCGACGTCATCCCCAACCCACCAACCACCCATCTGGTACGCGATGCCCGTAGTAAAGGCTGTCCCGTAATTGACGGACTCAGCATGCTGGTCAATCAGGGAGTGATTGGAATCAAGCACTGGACCGGAATTGACCCGGATCCCAAAGTGATGCGGTTGGCACTCGAAGAAGTTTTCGGTTGATCCATTTCCCTGTTTTATCCTCTGCTCACTAATGAAATTCTTCCTCCTCTGCCTAACCTTATCCCTTTGCTTCCTTGCTTCCTGTTCCGACCTGCCTGAGCCCGGTGGTGACTCTCCTCCCCCGACTCCACCGCAAGAATTCGATATCCTAACTGATTCCGCCTCTCATCCGGATAAATCCTTTTCTTCCCCCTGGTCCGTGACCCGGACCCGGCTCAAAGGAGGCAAACAAGAAGGTGTCGAATTGCTCACCCTCGACAATGGAAAGCTTAAGATTGTGGTCATTCCCACCCGGGGCATGGGCATTCTCGAAGTCCTTTCAGGAGAAATCCGATTGGGTTGGAATTCCCCGGTAAAGGAAGTGGTACACCCGTCCTACATCGANCTGGAGAGCCGGGGCGGACTTGGTTGGCTTGAAGGTTTCAATGAATGGATGGTTCGCTGTGGCTTGGAATTCGCCGGGCATCCCGGGAAGGATCAATTCATCAACAACAGCGGGGGCAAAGTGGAACAGGACCTCACCCTCCATGGAAAGATTCAGAATATTCCCGCTTCGGATTACGAGGTACGGGTCGATCCCGAACCACCNCATCGGATCCGAATCATTGGCACCGTTTATGAAAGCTTNTTTTACGGACCCAAACTTAAGCTCGTCACTGAAATCTCCACCATTCCCGGCTCCGATCAATTCCAAATCTCGGACCAGATCACCAACGAGGGACCCTCCCATCAGGAATTTCAAATTATTTACCACGGCAATTATGGTTCTTCGATTCTGGAAGAAGGTTCCTTAGTNTTTGCCCCGGCCCATAANATTTCTCCNTTCAATGACCATGCCGCCAANTCTCTGGATCAATGGCAAACTTACCGGGGTCCCACCGAAGGCTTTATCGAGGAAGTCTATTTGCTCGAACCCATCGCCGATGAGAACGCTCAATCCATGGCCCTCCTCACCAACCGCATGGGGGATCTTGCCACCTCGGTTCGTTGGAGTGTCAACGAGCTTCCCTACCTCACCATCTGGAAAAATACCGCATCCCNNNAAGATGGATATGTTACCGGAATTGAGCCTGCCACCGGGTACCCCTTCAACCGTCTGGTTGAGAGAAAATATGGCCGCGTTCCCAAATTGGCTCCTTCCGAGACCCGATCCTTCACTCTTGACTTCGGCATTCATCGGGGCCGGGTTCAAGTGGATGAACTTATTGCTGAGGCCACCAACCTGCAGGCTCAAAGGAAGCTTCAAATCATTCAGGNACCCCCAGNCACCNAGTAATCCCNTGGGTCAATCCCCNTNCAAATGAATACACAATTTTTTTGGCTTTTCATCCTGTTTCCCCTTTCCCTTTTTTCCGCTGACTGGCCCCATTGGCTNGGCNCCACCCGAGACGGGGTCTCCNTCGAGAAAAACTGGAAGAACAACCTTGAAAACCTCCAATGGAAGAANAAANTAGGTACCGGTTTTTCCTCCGTGGTGGTGGCAGNCGGTAGGCTATTNACCATTGGACATGATGGAAAAAAGCGGGACGGGATGGAAACAGTNTCCTGCCTCGATGCCGAAACCGGCCAACGGATCTGGTCCGATTCCTACCCCGCCCCCCTGATCGATTACCTGCATGAGGGTGGCCCCTGTTCAACTCCCACGGTCGATGGAAATCTGGTCTATGCAATCAGTAAACATGGCCTCCTTCATGCCTACCATGCCAAAGACGGGAAAAAAGTCTGGCAACAAGATATGCTCTCCCTTTCCGGCATNAGCAAAGCACCCGAATGGGGATTTGCCGCGTCGCCCTATGTGCTGGATAACTTGCTTCTGATTGAAGCCGGTGCCACCTATGCCCTGGAAAAAACCACCGGGGAAGTGGTCTGGAAAAGTCAGGACTATCGACCCGCTTATGGAACCCCNGCAATTTTCAAACCCGATGGAAAAAAAATCATNTCCATACTCAAAACNGATGGCCTCGTCCTNCTCGAACCCAAGAATGGAAAAACTCTTGGTTTTATTCCNTGGGAAACCAGTTATCGNACCAATGCNTCCACTCCAATCGTCCGGGGAAATCAACTTTTTTTATCCACTGGATATCGCCGGGGATGTGCTCTCTTTGANTGGAAAAATAATAAACTGGTTAAAATTTACGAAAATAAAAACCTTTCCACTCACATGAACCACGCGATTCGGGTAAATGATTTCCTCTACGGCTTCGATGGCAATGTTCATATGGCTGGCCCCAAGGATTTTGTCTGCCTCCAGTTCTCCACCGGTGAAGTACAGTGGCGGGTTACCGACCGCGGACTTCAAATTGGTTCACTCTTGGTCGCAGGAGACCGGATGATCGTACTGGGTCAACGGGGGGAAATGGTGATTGCTTGGGTTAACCCCAAGAAATTCGATGAAATTGCCCGGGAACAAGTGATCGGTGGCAAGTGCTGGACCATGCCGGTTCTGGCAAATGGCATGCTCTACCTCCGCAATGCCAGGGGCGATCTATTTTGCTTAAATATGAGATAATTAATTTAGGTTTTATCATATATAATGTATCAAAAGGTAAACTTTTGCTAATATACAGTATTCANTTAGCCCAAAAGCGATCCCTTGACTTTGGAGCTTAGTTCTAAGAGAATAAAATTTGGTCGTGAAATTTAAGTCCCTATTTCTGTTGCCGCTTTTGGCACTTCATATGGCTGGTGAAACCATTACCGGGCCTTCTTTGACCAACAACCTTGGTGGCTGGGGAAATTCTGGGATCAAGATTACTGCAATCAATGATTGCGTGCTTACTTCCTTCGTTTTCAACAACCAGGGAAAAGATGATACCATTAAGTTGCTTCTTGCTTCCGACAATTCCGAGCTTCAAAGCATTTCCGTCTCTCCCAGTTCCAATGCCGAAACCATCCAAGCAAACTGGCAATTAACTGCAGGTACTTCCTACAAAATTATATGTGTGGCTAGTTCCAGTGGTAAATGGATAGGATATTCNANTTTCCCGCAAACTTCCACCAACCTTAGGGTGGATTCGACGGTTACCCTTAGTGGCAATCACACCAACTACTGGTTCTCCTTTACCAACCTTCANATTTCTTCATCCAGTGCACCCTCCCCTCCNGTNATTACNCAAGGTGCGGGCCCTNTAAGCAAGACCATCGACGAAGACACGACCGCGACCTGGTCGGCGAGCGAACTCAATGCCACGGATTCCGATACCAGTGCCTCCTCCCTTGCTTGGTCGCTTCTCACTTCCCCTACCAACGGAACCGCTNCCGTTAGCGGAAACGGCTCCGCTCCCACCACCCTTTCCTACCAACCCAATGCGGATTATCACGGATCAGATTCCTTCTCGGTTCAGGTCAGTGACGGAGTTAACAATGATTCCATCACCATCAACTTGACCATCAACCCAGTCGATGAACCCTTCAACGGAAGTTTCAATTGGGCAAACCATGCGGGGGGAAGTAACCGCACGGAGGCTTTTTCCGTNGATGTTTCCAATGATGGCAGTTCCCTGATCAGCGGAATGTTCTTTCGCACCGCCAATTTTGGAAATTCGATCAGCCTTTCCACCACCAACGATGCCGATGGATTTACAGCCAAGATGAATGCGGACGGAACTTTTGCCTGGGCCACAAAAGTAGGGTGCACGAGTTCTTGCCGGGTAGCGGATGTGGCAGTTTTGGCGGACGGTAGCTCGATCATAACCGGTACTTGGAATGGCACAGCNACTTTCGGAAATACCTCNTTNACNANNAACCCANCGAATTACAANGATGTCTTCGTGGCCAAGCTTGATGCGAACGGAAATTTCGTCTGGGTAAAGCAAATCGGNGGGACAGCCAGCGATGAGGCAGCNGGCATCGCAGTCTTTGGTGACGGGAGCTCTGTGGTAACCGGGGGGTTTTCAGGTACCGTTGATTTTGGAGTCACGACCCTTACTTCAACCAATCACCTTCGGGAGATATTTGTGGCCAAGCTTGATGCGAATGGAAACTATTTATGGGCATCTAAGGCAGGTGGCTCTGGTCATGATAATGTTCGTGATCTAACCACAATTGCGGACGGAAGTACGTTCATAACGGGCGATTATGCNTCAACCGCAAACTTCGGGAATTTCACTCTGAATGAATTCGGCAGCTTCAGCTCATTCGTCGCTAAATTGGATGCAAATGGTAGCTTTCTTTGGGCCACGAAAGCGGGTGAGAACCAGTGTTGTAGTTCCGTTAAGGCCTCCGGATTTGGAATTGAAGCTTCTGACGATGGCAGTTCCATTATTGCAACCGGATATTTCGAAGGAGAATGTAACTTCGGAGTCAACACCCTGACAAGTTCGGGTTCCTCTGATGTGTTCGTCGCCAAGCTCGACTCATCGGGAAACTATGTTTGGTTTGTAAAGGCCGGAGGTACCAGTTCCGACATTGGAAGAAGCGCCACTTTGCTCAGCGACGGGAGTTCCCTAATCACCGGACAGTTCCAAGGGACAGCATTATTCGGCAACTACACGCTCAGCAGCTCTGGTTCGGATGATGTGTTTGTTGCCAAACTTGATGCAAACGGGACTTTTCAATGGGTCCTGAAAGCAGGTGGTTCCAGTTCGGATTACCCCATGAAAATCGCTTCAAATGATAATAATGAAGTCATCGCTGCCGGTATCTTTAATCAGACCGCCACTTTCGGAAACACTGATTTGACCAGTTTGGGTAGCCTTGAAGCCTTCGCCGTTTCGATCCAAGCCGAGAGCAAACAGTCTCCGGTAATTAGCCAAGGTGACGGCCCTTTGAGCAAGACCCTCGACGAAGACACGAATGCGACCTGGACGGCGAGCGAACTCAATGCCACCGATTCCGATACGGGCGCCTCCTCCCTTGCATGGAGCCTGCTCACTTCTCCAAGCCATGGGACCGCAACCGTCAGCGGAAACGGCTACGCTCCCACCACCCTATCCTACCAACCGAATGGGAATTATTACGGGTCGGATTCTTTCTCGGTTCAGGTCACTGACGGGGAAAACAATGATTCCATCACCATCAACTTGACCATCAGTCCCATCGATGATGCCACCAGCATAACCGGAGACACTCAGGCATCCATCGCCGAGGACTCCTCCGCATCCGGTGACCTTAACGCCACNGACGCGGACGGATTGACCGACGGATCCTACTTCTCGGTTTTCACCGCTCCNGCNAACGGATCCGCATCCATTGATCCCTCATCCGGTACCTGGCTCTATTCCGCAAACCAAGACTTTCACGGGTCTGATTCCTTTACCGTTTCCGTCACCGACGACCAAAACCATTCCGCCACCTTGGCCTCGGTCACCCTGACCATCACCTCGGTCAACGATAGCACTTTTATCTCCGGTGACTTCAACGGCACCTTGATGGAAGATGGCAATGCCACCGGTGATCTCAACGCCACCGATGCCGATGGGCTCACCGATGGGGCCTACTTTCTGATCTCTTCGATTCCGGCCAACGGNTCNGCATCCATTGATCCTGCATCCGGTACCTGGCTCTATTCCGCAAACNNNGATTTTCANGGGTCNGATTCCTTTACCGTTTCCGTCACCGACGACCAAAATCATTCCGCCACATTGGCCTCGGTCACCTTGACCATCACCTCGGTCAACGACAGCACTTTCATCTCCGGTGACTTCAACGGCACCCTGATGGAAGATGGCAACGCCAGCGGTGATCTTAATGCCACCGATGCGGACGGGCTCACCGATGGTGCCTATTTCCTCATCTCTTCTACCCCCGCAAACGGATCCGCATCCATTGATCCTGCATCCGGTACCTGGCTCTATTCCGCAAACCAAGATTTTCACGGGTCTGATTCCTTTACCGTTTCCGTCACCGACGACCAAAATCATTCCGCCACCTTGGCCTCCGTCACCCTGACCATCACCTCGGTCAACGATAGCACTTTCATCTCCGGTGACTTCAACGGTACCCTGATGGAAGATGGCAATGCCACCGGTGATCTCAACGCCACCGATGCGGATGGGCTCACTGACGGGGCCTACTTCCTGATCTCCTCTACCCCAACCAATGGATCCGCATCGATTGATCCTGCATCCGGTACCTGGCTCTATTCCGCAAACCAAGATTTTCACGGGTCCGATTCCTTTACCGTCTCCGTCACCGATGACCAGAATCATTCCGCCACCCTGGCCTCCGTCACCTTGACCATCACCTCGGTCAACGACAGCACTTTCATCTCGGGTGACTTCAACGGCACTCTGATGGAAGATGGTAATGCCACTGGCGACCTTAATGCCACCGATGCCGACGGGCTCACCGACGGTGCCTACTTTCTGATCTCCTCCACCCCAACCAACGGATCCGCATCCATTGATCCCGCAACCGGTACCTGGCTCTATTCCGCAAACCAAGACTTTCACGGGTCTGATTCCTTTACCGTTTCCGTCACCGACGACCAGAATCATTCCGCCACTTTGGCCTCGGTCACCTTGACCATCACCTCGGTCAACGACATCACTTTCATCTCCGGTGACTTCAACGGCACCCTGATGGAAGATGGCAACGCCAGCGGTGATCTCAACGCCACCGATGCCGATGGGCTCACCGACGGAACCATATATTCCATCTCCTCCGATCCAAATTTTGGAACCGCCAACCTCGATCCTGCATCCGGAAACTGGTTTTATACCTCTCAAGAAAATTATCAGGGCTCGGATGCCTTCACCGTATCTGTCACCGACGATGAGAATCATCCCGCCACATTTTCCGAGAT
>NHDN01000035.1 GCA_002171765.1 Verrucomicrobia bacterium TMED60 | reverse complement strand
ATTTGGCTCGCTCCAAAACAAAAGAATCGATATGGAAATTATTTCCCATAAAACATGGAGGACGACCCACTATTTAGAAGAACACGACAACATGCTGAGCTCAGGTTGTCTTTTCATTCGGGGCAATCTGATAAAGAAAGGATAAAACAAATCAAAGAGTTTCTTCGTTTGGAGAGAGAAATGTTACTTCGATACCATCAAAAGGGAGACTCAGGGTTACGACTAACCCGATCCCGTGCCGTCATTCTGGATGTCTTGGTTCAAAATCTCTTTGATTATGCGATAAAAGTAGCCAAAGAAAGCATGGGTAAGGTAAAGCCAATGTGCGTTCTTGCAACGGGTGGATACGGGCGGGGAGAATTAAGTCCACACAGTGATATTGACCTGATGTTTTTATACTCTAGAACCTCCATGGGGAAATCCTTAGATATTCTAAAAGAAACCATGACTCGGGAAATTCTGTATCCGCTTTGGGATACCGGATTAAAAGTGGGCCATGCATCGAGAGAAGTTAAAGAAGCCCTCGTTGNATCTCAAAAGGATATTCGTAACAAAAACTCTATGCTGGATGCAAGATTTCTCTGCGGCGACCGAAAAATAGCCCAAAAATTTATTGAAAAGTTTCATAAGTTCTGCAGAAGAAATAATCCATCTGAATACCTCAAAGAACTTCTTTTGCACCAACAAAAAAGAAGGCTTGAGAAAGGAAGTACTGTTTTTCTTCAAGCCCCTGATGTNAAGAACGGGGTTGGGGGATTAAGAGATTATCAGGGTATCCTCTGGATGACTAAAGTAAAGTTTGATAAGCATGGTTTGGATGGATTGGTAAATAAGAAATACTTAACGGAGCAAGAAGCCAATTCTTTGGAAGAAGCATATTCTTTTCTTTTGCGGGTTCGAAATGAATTACATTTCCGAAGCAAACGGCCGGTTGATATNCTGCACCTCGAAAAACAACCGGAAGTCGCACTAGGCCTTGGGTATCAAGAAGAGGANATTTTTCGAAGAGTCGAACTTTTTATGGGCGACTATTATTCAAAAGCTCGAACCATCAATCAATTATCAGGGATTCTGGAGCAACGCCTAGTACATGCCAGCAGCGGATCCACTTCTTCCATAAGTTTTAAAAATGTAATCAAGGCTTATCAATCTCCGCCTACTCAAGAAGTTGATGGCTTTGAANTGAATGGGCAGCAGCTTAGCACTCAAAATCCTCAACTTTTTGATGAAGACCCGGAACGCTTAATTCGGCTATTCCGCCATTCTCAAAGACTATCCGCGAAACTGTCNCCTGACTTACGATCCTTAGTCAGAAACCGCTTGTCCTTGATCGATTCTAATCTCATCAATTCCACATCCGCGAATGTCACCTTTCGCTCAATTTTACAAGAAATAGGAAACGTAAGCCCAACTCTATGTGAAATGCACGAACTTGGAGTGCTTGGTCGCTTCGTTCCCGAATTTGGAAGATTAACCTGCAAAGTACAACATGATCTATACCATAGGTTTACCGCTGACATCCATGTTCTACACTGCATCACTACCCTTGATCATATTTTTCAGGGTAAGAAAAAAGCATCGAAGCATTACTTGGAAGCCTTGCGTAAAAATGAGGTCCCCGGATTACTTTATCTCATTCTTTTCCTGCATGACTTAGGAAAAGATCAAGGTCCAAAAGGACACTGCGAGAGAGGCGTTGAGATTGCGGTTAATATGATGGATCGACTCGGAGTATCCGATGAGATGATTGACCGTATTCTATTTGTAATTCGAAATCATTTGGAGATGGTACGTTACGCAAATAAATTTGACCTTGAAGATCCTGATGTAATCGACTCGTTTGCTAAATTTGTCGAAGGCGAGCAAAGACTTCGCTTCCTTTATGTCCATACTTTTTGTGACGCCAATGCCACCGCACCCGACTTATGGAATTCCCACAAGGAAGAACTCCATACTCAACTTTTTAACAACACCCTTGCTGTTTTAGAAGGGAAGAGAGCATTGAAGGATCCAAACAAGCTCAAGGATGCCTACAAAAATATGGATATTGAAGGGGTCTCCAAAGAAGAAATTATGGATCATCTTGAACAGGTTCCAGTTCGTTACTTTTCGCACTCGGGAAAGGAAGAAGTCGCCTTACATGTTGATATGATTCATCGCTACGGGGAAAATGATTCTGAATCNCCCACCCCGATCATTCATTGGAGGAATGATCTGCGACGTTCGCTAACCATTGTAGATATCGTAACAAGGGACCGAAATAGTTTGTTTGAAAAGCTAACCGGTGCCTTCTCCGTGGCTAGCCTGAATATACTTGGAGCTCGAGCGGTCACCCGAAAAGATGGCCTTGCGATTGATGTGTTTTATGTGGAAGACAAGAATGGCGGTGTCGTAGACGACCCTAAAATTCGACAACTATGCGAGTCATCTATTCGCTCTTTTCTTGCAGATAAGATTTCTCCCGACGAATTAATATCTGAGAAAAAGAAGAAGACGGATCGATCACAGCGCTTTTCAAACCAAGACAAGCTTGGGGAAAGAATCGCTTCGCAAGTCGATGTGTATCGGGACATTTCCCTCAATCGTACCATTGTAGAGGTCAGGGCACCAGATCAGGTTGGTTTGTTACATTTGATTGCCAAAACCATTTCGACTTGTGGTTTTAGTATCCAGTTCGCACGAATTGCTACGGAACAAGGAATTGCCACAGATGTCTTCAATATCGAACCATTAGAAAGCAAAGAACCCTTTTCCCCCATCCGCTTTTTGGAATTGAGAGAGAAATTAAGTGCCGCTTTACACGAAGGAAAGTTTTACCACGAGGTTTAAATAAAATCGTCCTACTGCTGAGAAATGGGNAGGCTTAATTTAAATACTGTTCCACCTTCCCCNGACTCCACAAGNTCAAGGTCGCCATCATGACCTCTCAATATTCTCTTTGAAATGGTTAAACCAAGCCCAGTACCATCCGTTCGAGCCGTTAAAAAGGAGTCAAAAATTTGCTCTCTCAAGTCTTCAGGGATTCCCTTTCCAGTATCCCTCACCAATATCTCAACACGATTCGAAGAATTATTAACCGATGACTGGATCGAGAGCTCTCCCCCTTCCGGCATCGCACCCAATGCATTAAGTACCAGATTTAATAAAGCTTGTTGAATCTGACCCTTATCCACAAAAACTAATAACTCTTCAGGCAAATCGTTCATGGAGAGCACAACTTGAGATTGTTCAAGTTTTAATCGGATAAGAAGAGAGGCATCTTTGAGAATTTCATGGATTGAATAATTTCTTCGAAAAGATTCTCTACTTTTTCCAAAATCCAAAATTCGGCCCGCAATTTGATCCAAGTGGTTTAACTTTTCCCGAATAATGGATAAGTCCTTATTTTTGCTCTCATCCGATTCCTTATCCAATTCAAGGGAATCAAAAAGTAAACGTACCACCATGAGAGGGTTTCGAATCTCATGAGCAATTTCAGCGGCTAATGTTCCCAATGTCGTCAACCGCTCACTTTTCCTCATNCTCTCTTCAGAGGAAAAGACCCTGCCATATAAACGGGCATTTTGCACTGCAATCGCACCCAAGTCAGCCAATGCTCGAACGATCAATCGCTCGTCATCNTTAAAACGATGTTTTCGGTCGACATAAAGGCTAAGTAAACCAATGGGNTCATCTTCGTAAACCACCGGGGTAACAAGCATGGAATGTAAATTTTCTTGCCTTATTAAAGCAACGAAATGGTGCTCTTCTGTTCGGAGTAGGTCTCGAGTCTGAACCTGGCGATGCCCTCGTAAAGCCGATCCAAGTATACTGTCCGCCGGTTTAAGGTTCTCTTCATAAGGAAGTAAACCGTTTTCATTCTGTAAAGAATGCAAGCGGAGATAATCCTTTTCGGAATCATAAAGGAAGAAAGCTGAAAAACGACAATCTAAGAGCAACAAAGCTTCGCGGGTGATCGACTCTAGAACCCCGTCCACTTTTCTCGTTCCCGNCATATCCTGACCGACAAGTACGAGGGTCTGCAATTGATCCGCTTTCCTTCGCAGTTGCTGAATCATCCACATATTCTCCAACACACGACTCGCTTCATTTGCGACAAGAACTANTAATCTCAAATCATCAGGATCAAAAGCTTCTAATTCCATCGAATCGACATTAAGAGCACCCACCGTTCTCCCTCCTTCTGTCAAAGGTGCAGCCATTTCGGACCGAATCCGATCGTCCAGACAAAAATATTTTTCCTCATTTGCTACATCCCCGGATAAAAAAGGCTCACCATGCATCGCTACCCAACCGGTTATTCCAACCCCCATCGGCAACTCAAAACCTTTACTTTCCTTAGAAAGCCCTTTCTCAACTTCAATTAAAAGCTTATCCGAATCAGCATTGAGCATGCAAAGCGAAGCTGAACTGGCACCAAATACGCCAATAACTTCATCCAATATCTTCCCCAAGGAAAGTAAGGGATTACTTTCACTACTAGACAATGCACTAATTCGATAAAGTACATCTACAGCCTTGCGATCTGAATTTCTATGAATTATTTTGGAATCCACAAACCATAAGATAATTCGAAGCTCAAGGAATGCGAGCGTGGAAAACTAAATTATTGCTTTCCTTGAATAAAATGAGACCAAGTATCCTCCATTGGCTTACCAAGGAGGGAGGACATAAAAGGGCGACGAGATGGTCTCTTGGGCTCCTTCAAAAGCCGCATACCCGCTTCTTTGGGCAACCGATTACTTTTCTTACTATTACAACGAATACAGGAAATCACTACATTTTCCCATGAGGTTCCCCCTCCCCGATCCCGAGGAATTACATGATCCATGTTCAATTCTTTTGTGGGCAATTTCTTACCACAATATTGGCATTTGTAATCATCTCTTTCCAAAAGGTTTTGCCGATTGAATTTCATCTCTTGCATCAGCATTCGATCATAGGAACGAAGCAGTAATACACTGGGTACCAAAACCTGTTGGTTAATCGTTCGTACAACACGGTTTCCGGGTTGCGAATCAAGATCTTTGCAATGCTCGAACCAAGCACCCGCATCAAAGACGCGAAAGCTTCCATCTTCCGCATAAATCACTTGTGCATGATCGAGAGAAAGTAGGCTAAAAGCACGCTCGATTCCCACAACATTCACCGCTTGCCAAAGGCGATTAAGCACAAGTGTTTGATAACTAGTATCCATCCACCTTAAAATATATCGGAATTCACAATCGGGATGTCAAAGGATTTTTGACAAAATTTTGGCAACGAGTGAGTAACGAACTTATGAAACAAAAAAGAGGAGCAATCCTCTGCTTCCAGTTGAAACTCCATAAAGGTTGATCAATAACTTCGACCATCCTTATTTTCATAATAATTAAGAAATGCCTTATGGACTACTCGGTACCCGCCCGGAGTTGGGTAGTCTCCAGTAAAGTACCAATCTCCAGAATGGTCAGGTAGGGCCTCATGCAAGTTCTCGATTCCTTGAAATACAATCTCAACATCTGTGATACCATCCAGACACTTCGGTTTAACCAGTTCTGCAACTTTCGCTGAAATCTCCTTAACCTTAAAGTTTTCATAAACTCGCTTCACGTGGTTGACAAAAGTAGGCTTGGACCCCTTTAACGCCTCGCGGCACTGTTCTGCAACTTCATCAAGCAATCCATCATAACCCTGCTCTTGGATAAGGGCTACCGCNGCCTGAAAAGCAATAAATTTCCCAAGNTCGGACATATCAATCCCATAACAATCAGGATAGCGGATCTGTGGCGCAGTCGAGGCGATTACTAGCTTTCTTGGTTTGGATCGTCCAAGGATTTTAAGGATACTCTCCTTGAGAGTGGTACCGCGAACGATAGAGTCGTCGATACAAACTAGTGCATCCTCCTTTTCCCGCACCACACCATAGGTAATATCATAAACATGGGATACTAACTGATTCCTGCCAGATTCTTGAGAAATGAAGGTTCGAAGTTTAATATCCTTGTTGGCTATTTTTTCTCCCTTCGGCCAGTTGTCCATTACCAATTCATTAATCAATTTATCGGTAAGATTTCCGTCATTCTTGGCATCAATCAAACGCTGTTGCACCTCCGCCCTTCGAACTAAGCGGAGTTGTTCCATAAAACCATAGTATGCACTTTCCGCCGTGTTTGGCACATAACTGAATACGCTTTTGGAAAAGTCTTTCCCCACTAATTCCAGAACCTGAGGAACCAATAAAGCTCCTAAGGTTTTACGTTCAGAATAAATATCTGGATCATTTCCCCTGGAGAAATAAATTCTCTCAAAAGAACAACCTACTTGACGGGCTGGATCGTCTGAAAAGCTCTCCATTTCCGTGGAACCATTAGCCCGGATTACAATAATGGTACCCGGTTTAATTTCCTCAACCTCATCCGCTTCCTTATCGAAAACCGTCATCAGGGGTGCTCTTTCAGAAGCAACGGCAACCACTTCATCATCCTCAAAATAAAAACCAGGCCTGATCCCTAAGGGATCCCGCATCGCAAACGCATCCCCATTACCAATAATTCCTGCCAATGCATAACCACCATCCCAATGAGAAGCAGCTTTGCGGAAAACCTCGGGCAAATTGATTCGTTCACCAATCCACCGGGAGAGATCTTCACCAGCCACGCCTTCTTCCTGAGCCGCGGCACAAAGCTCATCATTTACACCATCCAGATGATAACCAGTCTCCTCTAAAATCGCTTGGGTATCAGTATCAAAAACCGGATGTTGTCCNCGCTCTACTAATTTTTGATTTANTTCTTCTACATTTGTCAGGTTGAAGTTACCTGCAACCATCAAGTTCTTACCGGGCCAATTACTCTTTCTGAAATAAGGATGGCAAGTGGTCGAACCATAATCTCCTGAAGTGCCATAGCGTAGATGTCCCAACAAGATCTCACCTCCATAATCGAAATGCTCCTTNATGGTATCTGGGAATTCATGAAATGATTTCCCTCCCTTAATAAGTTTTGCCAGCCTCTTGTGCTGTCCTCCAAAAATTTTGGCCAAGGCTTTACTACTCGTGCTCCGTTCACGGAACATAAATGCTTCCCCAGCCGGCATTTTCAATTTCATCGAACCAATCCCAGCACCATCCTGTCCACGATTATGCTGCTTTTCCATCAGCAGAAAAAGTTGATTAAAACCCCATAGTGAACTTCCGTATTTCTCCGTGTAATAACCCAGAGGTTTTTTCAAACGAACGAGAGCAATNCCACAATGGTGTCCGATTTCGTCGCTCATTTCAAATCATTGACTTAGCTGCATCATCGAAGGAATTGCATCTTCCCAAATCTTCCGCAACTTGGAAACATCAGAATTTAAGATTTCTTCATCATCCACCTTAAGGGAAAACACTTCATTTTCTGTAGTTTGGCCAAGAACTTGAGCAGACACGCCCGATTGGTTTGCCAAATCCAACAACGAGGAAAGGTTCTCGGGGGANACTCCGATTAAGGCACGACCTTGGCTTTCTCCAAAAAGTAAGGCATCCAATCGGGCATTAGAATCCAGGGTATCCATTTTGATTTCCGCCCCAAGATTTAAATCTCCAAAAAGCATTTCAAGCATCGCAACCAGTAAGCCACCTTCTGCCAAATCATGGGCGGAAGATATCAATCCCAATTCAATTCCACCAATCAACAAGCCCTGAAGCTTAGCCTCCGCTTCCAGATCAACAATGGGGACTTTTCCTTCTTTCAGTCCGTGCTGGGTTTGAAGAAAATAACTACCTCCCAATTCATCTGAAAAACCACCCAANAGAACAACCGATTGTCCAGCACCCGAAATCGTTGAACGAGTAACCAGTTCGGACTTGTCAATCAGACCCACCATGGAAACCACTGGTGTTGGATCGATCGCCCCATCCCCATGCTCATTGTAAAGACTGACATTTCCGCCCACGACCGGGACATCAAAATGAGCACAGGCATCCGCCAACCCTTTGACACACTCCTTAAGCATATAATAAGCCTCCGGTTTGTTGGGATTACCAAAGTTTAAATTATCGGTAACCGCCAATGCTTTGGCTCCGGAACATGCCAAATTCCTCATGCATTCTACGAATGCAATCTGAGCGCCCCGGTAGGGATCGAGAAAGCAAAACCTATTATTACAATCATTTGCAATCGCAAGGTACTTGTCGATACCAGCAATACTCAACCGCACCACACCCGCATCGCTTCCTGGCTCAACCGTGCAGCCAGACATCACCATGTGATCGTATTGTTTCCAGACCCACCTCTTGGATCCAATGGTTGGATGTCCCAATAATTTTTCGAGAGCACCTGCCACCTCGTTTGACTCTAATTCCGGAACGGAATCAATTTGCCAATTTCTTGCCTCGGTAACATGGACTGGTTCACTCGCAGGTTGATCGTAAATTGGAGCTTCATCAGTCAAGGATTTCGCAGGTAAGTCCACCACCACCACACCCTTATGGCGAACAACCATGCGATCTCCATTCTTGACTTCACCAATTCTGGCAGCATGCAAGTCCCATTTCTCGAAAACCTCCTCCAATTCATGTTCACGACCCCGATTTACGATGACCAACATACGTTCCTGACTCTCAGAGAGCATGATTTCGTAAGAATTCATGCCCGTTTCTCGCTGAGGAACAAGATCAAGATCGATTTCAATTCCAGAATTCCCTCTTGAGGCAGTCTCACAGGTCGAACAGGTCAACCCCGCCGCCCCCATATCTTGAATGCCCACTACCAAGCCAGGAATTGCCATCATCTCCAGGCAAGCCTCAAGCAAGAGCTTTTCCATAAAAGGATCCCCTTTTTGAACGGCAGGCCTATCCTCCGCACTCTCCTCGGTTAACTCTCTGGATGCAAAACTAGCCCCTCCCAAACCATCACGACCGGTACCAGGACCGACATAATATACGGGATTACCGACTCCAGTTGCTGCACCTTTCTGAATCTCTTCATGTCGTAAAATCCCGGCACATAAGGCATTGACCAAGGGATTTCCTTCATAACAGGAATCAAAATAAATATCCCCACCCATGTTTGGAATACCCAAACAATTTCCGTAATGCGAAATTCCACTCACAACTCCACGAAATAAGCGTTTTACCTGCTCGTTTTCAAGATCTCCAAAACGAAGTGAATTGGTAAGTAAAACCGGCCGGGCACCCATGGTAAAAATATCACGAACTATCCCACCTACACCGGTGGCAGCACCTTCAAATGGTTCAATTGCACTCGGATGATTATGCGATTCGATCTTAAAGGCCACCCCCCAGCCTTCCCCGACGTCAATGACTCCGGCATTCTCTTCGCCAGCTTTAACCAAAACTTGGCCGATCGCATTCTTGTCCTTCTTTTCGGTCGGAAAAAGTTTTAATAACTTCCGGGTATTTTTATAAGCACAATGCTCGGACCACATCACCGAGAATATTCCCAACTCAGTCAGATTAGGGGTGCGTCCCAGAATTTCTAGAATATTCTCGTACTCCTCGGGTAGAAGACCGTGTTGGGCGATTAATTCCCGAGTGATTTCCACATTGAGACAAGGATCAGGATTCGGGATCATGGAATTTATCGAAGAATCCATCACGGAGATACCAGCTCTACCGGGCTAGAAGTTTGAAGGGGATCAAGAAAAGATTTTAGAATCAGGATTCCATCTTCGCATGGATGATGCGGTTCGACCGCCCTTTCAGGATGGGGCATCATTCCATACACATTACCCTTACGGTTGCGGATTCCCGCAATGTCATTGATTGAGCCATTGGGGTTATCAAGGTACCGGAGCAATACTTGACCATTGGATTCAATCTCCTCCAAAGTCGAATCCTTCACCCGGTAATTTCCTTCTCCATGAGCAATAGGTAAGAAAATTGAATGCTTGATCTTGGAAGAATTGAAACGTTCATTGGAGTCTTCCACTTGGAGGGCTTGATTGAGACAACGAAAATCCAAACAGTCGTTGCGGATCAAAGCACCGGGTAAAAGGCCCGCTTCACAAAGGATTTGAAAACCATTACAAATGCCAAGCACCTGCCCACCACGATCAGCAAAATTCTTTAAATCCGACATAATCGGAGAAAATTGGGCAATCGCACCGCACCTTAAATAATCACCAAAAGAAAAACCACCCGGCACCACAACTGCCTCGGTTTCACTGGGCAGCGAATCCTTATGCCAGACTCTCTTAGCGGGAATACCCATTACTTGATCCACTGCATGCTCCGCATCCCAATCGCAATTAGAACCAGGAAATTGTAAGATCGCCACTTTCAAGACTTTTTCTCCTCCTGCTTCACTTCATCGCCTCCGAAAACTTCTTCCACTACTGGGTTGGTCAAAATTCCCACCCCATCCACTTCAATGGTAACTTCATCTCCTGGAACCAGAAAGCGTTTGGGGTTTCTAGCCTCCCCGACTCCGGAAGGGGTACCGGTTAGAATAAGGGTTCCGGGCAGCAAGGTGGTACTTCCACTAAGGAAGGAGATTAAGGCAGGCACATCAAAAATCATGTCGTCCAAAGAGGATTCCTGCATCTTCTCTTCATTTACAAAAGAACGAATGGTCAGCTTGGAAGGGTCAGGTATTTCGTCCGCAGTGGCCAAGCAAGGACCAACCGGGCAGAAAGTATCGAAACTTTTTCCACGGCAGAATTGCCCTCCTCCTTTTTCTTTCTGCCAATCCCTTGCACTGACATCGTTTACGCANGTGTAACCCAGCACATAAGACAAAGCCTCTTGGGGCGTGACATTTTTGCAAGGCCGACCAATGACCACTCCTAATTCCCCTTCAAAATCAACTTTATCGCTCCTTAAAAATCTGGGGAGAACAATGGGATCTCCGGGGTTCTGAATCGAAGTCGACGCTTTCATGAAAACCATGGGGTGATCTGGAATTTCCATCCCAGTCTCCTCAGCATGACTTCGATAATTTAAGCCGATTGCATAAATGCAGCGAAAATCAATCGGGGTAAGGAGCTGAAAAGGAGTGATCCGCTGATCCGTGGACTCAAAATCACCATCCTCTTTCTTAAGAATCAAGTAGGTTTGACCTTGTTCGTCAAATCGACCAAAGCCCATACTACCAGCTTGGTCAAGGTAGCGAAAAATCCTCACTCCNGCACGATTTCGTAGTGATAATCCTCAATCACAGGATTACTCAGCAACCCGTCACACAATTGATCGATGGTAGNTCTCGTTTCCGGTGTGTCTTCCGCATCCATCTCAAAGCTTATGGTTTTACCCACACGGACACTCCGAACNGTTGCGTGGCCCAAGCTTTTAATCGCTTGCTCAACCGCGGCGCCTTGTGGATCCAAAACCGTAGCTTTGGGAGATACATATACCATAACCTTCACAGCACCTTGTATGAATCCTTGATCCCCGATTGTTTCAATAAAATTTTGCGCACGTTAGGAAATACGCAGAATTTTTTACTCTANGAATTGGNCAAAGGATGAAAATTTGCATGTTCATCCAACAACCTCTCTGCCTCTACTTGGGTATAAATCTGGGTGGTCCCAACATCCGCATGCCCAAGCATTTCCTGAACCGATCGAATGTCCGCCCCTCCCATCAGTAAATGAGTGGCAAACGAATGNCGCAACCCNTGTGGGCTNACATTTTTCTCAATCCCTGCCTTTCGGGCATAATCCTTAACAAGAANCCAGATCATTTTTCGGGAAATTGCTTTNCCGCGAATACTTAAAAAAAGTTCACCTCCGGTTCCATCTTTAACCAAAAAAGGACGGCCCCCATGCAGATAATTCTCAACCGCACGGGCCGCATGCCGCCCTACCGGTACAACTCTTTCCTTGGAACCTTTCCCAAAAATGCGAGCAAATCCCTCTTTGGTATCAATTGAATTCATCAGAAGGCTACCAATTTCAGAAACCCGCAACCCACTCCCGTACATAAGTTCAAAGAGAGCCCGGTCTCTTTTCCCAAGAGGAGTATTTAAATCGGGAGCTTCCAGAAAACTTTCCATTTCATCAATGCTTAAACTGCCTGGTAAATGCCTTGCTTTCCGAGGGTTCACCAACAACTCAGTGAAGTCTTTATTTAGCTTATTTTCGCCTTTCAAAAACTTGGCAAGCATTCGCACTGCGGATAATTTTCGGGATAAACTTGTGGCTGCATATTCTTGCTCTGTAAGCGAGGATAACCAAGCGGAAAGATTTTCGATTCCCACTTTTTGCCAACCTGAAATCCCCTGGGCTTTTAAATGTAGGGAACATTGGATTAAGTCCCTCTCGTAGGAATCCACGGTATTAGGCGACAAGCCCTTTTCTAACTGAACCCAAACCAGGAAAGAACTAATTTCGGGTTCAAAGGAAGGGGGCGGTTCCGGAGCATTTTCTCCCTGCTTCCTTCGCTTGACCTTGCTCTTCGCCCCCATTTTTCTCTTTTTTCTATCGAAAATTAATCGCTTGGAGTCTTGACCGGTGCAAGCTCACCGGCAAAAAGCTTACGATAAATTCGATTTACCGGAGTTTTAAGACGACTCACCATGAACTTTTCTTTTCGTAAAGCCCCATATCCATATCGATAACTCGCTGCCAGCCTTGGATAGGAAAACAAACCTTGGCTACCGAGCATCCCTTTCAAGCGGTGTAGGTACAACATCCCGACTTCCACATTGGTCTCCCATTCAAAAGCTTGCCGGTAATGAAGCTTGGTAACATCGGACCATGCCGCTTCGGTTAACTGCATCATACCCCTGGCAACCGATGACTCCGCATTGGCATTTAAACTACTCTCCGCATGACAAACCGCATAAACAAAAGAGGGCTCCAAGCCAAGGACGGGGGCCTCTTTTTTGATCTTCTCCCAAACTTTACCACCCGAAATATAATGGGCATTACCATCGATTAAATTACAACCGCTGGGAAGAATGAATACCATTCCCAGCCCTAAAAGTTGAAGCCATCCAAAAAATTTCCCCATCACCTCAATTAATCAAGCAGTGGAGCTTAGAGGTGGCAAGAATCAAAGCATGCTAAGCAAGCTTGTTACCACATTTAGAAACAAGATCCTCAGAAATAGAAGTTAAGCCAGTACCAAAAAGGCCACCAGGAAAACCAGCCCAAAAAAGGCGGTCAAACCCACCGGGTGTAGCCCCAAACTCGCCCGCTTTTTGATTCGGGCTTTGGTCTTTTGCTTACTCTCTTTTCCTAAGAGCCCAATCTCATGCAGGGGATTGGCTAAAAAACTGAGAACATGGACTTGTCCAGCCTTGGTGAAGGTATTCACCTTATGAACAATTCCATCGATGAAGACTCGGTGAGAAAAATCGTTCATACCATTCCAGAAACTACTCATAGAGAGCGTAAATCCCCGGCCTATTTTTCGGTAAACCCAATCAGCATCCAGATTAACCGATGGAAGTTCCAGTGGATATTTGTCCCACAGGTTGAGCAATGTAAAAGCAAGGGCGGAGAACAATAAAATTTCGATTTGGGTAATTACATGGGTTGCATCATAGGGGTGATACCCCGCCGCTCCATTGGGCAACATTTCATACAACCATTGAGGATTACAGCCCAGGAAAATACAAAGGAAAGAGGAAATTCCCATGGCGATCAACATATTGAGCGGGGCTTCCTTGGGTCGCATCCCTGAATCATGAGCAAAAAAAGCGAAGAAAGGAATCTTGATCCCCGCATGGTTGATCACACCAACCGAAGCGAAAAGCAAGCATAACCAAATCACCACATGTCCATTTTGAGCCGCTTCAGTTATAATGATAGATTTACTTACAAACCCACTGAACAGTGGAAAGGCAGAGCTGGAAGCTGCACCCACAATACAAAATCCGGTAGTCCAAGGCATGGACTTGTAGAGGCCACCTAGATGAGATCCTCGAATTTCCCCGGTTCTGAAAAGTACCGCCCCCATACTCATAAAGAGCAACCCCTTGTATAAAACATGAGTGAAGGCATGGGCAATCGCACCATCGATGGCCAATTCCGTTCCAATTCCAATCCCAATAACCATGAACCCAATTTGATTGATCTTGCTGTAGCAAAGTACCCGTCGCAGATCATTTTCGATCACNGCGTAAAAAATTGGAAACATTGCCATAACCCCACCAATTGTGATCAGAATTTCCGCTCCGGGGAACAAACGGGCCAACATACAAACTGCACACTTTGTGGTAAAAGCACACAACCATACCGGCCCCGTATGGGTAGCCTCCGAGTAGCCATCCTTCAGCCAGGTATGCAAACCAGGAAATGCAGCTTTGATTCCAATCGCCAATAAAATGAGAATCGCCCCGGCATCCCCGGCCTCCAAGGCTTCCGTCAGGGGAGCCAAGGAAAAAGCTGAGGCACCCTCCCCATGATAACGAACCAGAATTCCCGCTAAAAGAATAAGACCGGACGAGACATGGAAGAACAAATATCGAAATCCTGAGTCCTCCGCCTCCTTGGTCTTCCGACCCCAAATTTGAAAGACTGAGGTAATCGCCAACGCTTCCCACCATAAAAATAAGGAGAGTAAATCGCCTGCAAATGCTACCCCTACCGCACTGGCAGCATAGAACAAAGCCATCGATATCTGCCATGGATCACGAATGTGAAAGGAATAAATACCGGCAACTAAAGCAGCTACATGGAAAAGGTACCCAAAGAGCTTGGCTTGCTGATCAACCGCAGCCCCAATAATTTCATACCCAAAAAGGGAAAGATGAGAAACACTCCCAAGTTCCAAAGTATACACATGCCAGAATCCAAGGACGGGAGCGACCACCAAGGTAATGGAGGCGGAACGCCCCCGGAGAATCGCTGCGATCAAGCCACCCAGCAGTAAAACCGTCGCGGGATGAGCTCCTATTTCCATACTACTTGCTGCCAGAATGTTCATCTTATTTATTCCAATAATCTTCCTCGCGCATCAAAATATTACTGCCCTTCCAACTTCGCATTAATTTGGATACATAAACCAACCCCACGAAGGCAACAAAACCATAAATTCCGTAAAATGTGGGTAAAGTTTCGAGGGTATGCAAACTGACATCCTCTTTAAAGATTGCATGCTTATGCCAAAACAAACTGAATATTATATCGATTCCAATAACCAAACCGCAAAGCCAGTATAATCCGCGGATCAATTTTTTTACATTTGCTGGATTATCCAGCCAATGTCTACTTTCTTTTTTCTTCTTTTTTGGGTTACTCATCTGATTGGGATTTCCTATTATTCGACAATACCAGCAAGTTTAAGCAAAGGACCGGAGAGAAAGAAAAGGATAAAGCAACCAAGGGCGGTCAAGGCAAGGGGAACGACGCAGGCCCATGGTGCTTCTTTGATCTCGCTTAGTTCGCTCTCGGTTTCATGGTTTCGGAAAAAAGCGGTCACCGCCACAGGCAAGAGATAAAAAACATTAAGCAGTGAGCTTATCAAGAGGACGACAACCACCCAGACCGCATCCCGGTCCAAAGCACCCAAGGCAAGATACCACTTACTCACAAAACCACCGAGTGGAGGTAAACCAATCACACTCAGCGAACCAATCATAAAAGCAATCATGGTAATCGGCATTTTCCGTCCCAGGCCACGAAGTTCGCTGACATACTTCTTTCCACTCGCCACAAAGATGGCACCGGCACAGAAGAAAAGAGTAATCTTGCCACAAGCATGCATCGCAATATGGAGAACGGAACCCCCCATGCCTTGCTCGGTTGCTAAAGTAGCCCCAAGGATCACATATCCAAGTTGTCCAATGGTCGAGAATGCAAGGCGTCTTTTTAAATTATCCTGAGAAAGGGCAATCAGGGAGGAGATCAGGATGGTAGCACATGCAATCACCATCATCCATTCCTCGCCATCTAAATTGGATAGTACTTCAGAACCAAAAATATCCGCATACACTCGGTATACACAAAACACCCCAACCTTGACCACCGCAACCGCATGCAACAAAGCAGAAACCGGAGTTGGAGCCACCATGGCCCCGGGGAGCCAGGAATGAAAAGGCATCAGACCAGCCTTGGCAAAGCCAAAGGTAAATAATGCCAGAAGGATGATCAGAGTGGTATCTGAGAAGAAATCCACTTTACCAGTATCCGCCATGAAATCCATGGCTACCTGCCCACCATCCAACCATACATAGCACCAGCTCAGGGCTGGTAAAAGCAAGCAAAGCGAAGTGAACAGCAGATATCCCAGATAAGTCCGGCCTCCCGTTCTCGCACTCTTGTCCTGCATATGGGTAACCAGGGGAAAGGTGGATACCGAGAGCATTTCATAGAAGAAATAAATGGTGAGTAGATTCGCCGAAAAAGCCACTCCCATGGTAGCTGAAAGAGAAAGGGCGAAATAAGAATAAAACCTGGTTTGCGCATGTTCATGGAGTCCACGCATATATCCAATCGCATACAGCGTGGTGGCAATCCACAAAATCGAGGCCACACAGGCAAAGAGCAAACCCGGGCCATCCACCCGGAGCAGCAAAGGTACATGGGTAAAAACTTGCCAGATGTGGCATTCAATAATCGCTCCGCTCAGAACCAGTGGAACCATTGATACAACTACCGTCGCCTGGACAATGGCCGCAATAAAGGTAAAAGTTTCACGCAAATTCGGACGCTTCTCACCCGCCCACATGATTCCAATCATGCCAATCCAGGGGGCCAGGAAAGCAATCAGTGGACGGATATCATCCACAATCCACGGAGTGATCAAATCAACCGAATGAACAGCAGGCTCCATAATCGCAGGATCACTCATCTCAATTCCTGGTTCCTTTAGGCAGGTTAAAGGGTTCAAGAAAGCGTTCGATTTGATTCACAACATCCTGGTTGTAGATGCCAATGATCAAAACGATGGAAGCAGCTAAAAGTAAGGGGATCAGCATCGAAAGCGGTGCCTCATCAAATTTGGTTTGCTCCTTGGTTAATCCCAGGTCGCCATGTCCCTTGCCCAGGTTTTTTCCACTCTCGCTAACCGCTAAGTGGATACGTTCGATCAGACGGAAAAATAATACCACCATCACCATGGTTGAAAACATCAGGACCACCAAATATTCCCAGTGTTGGGATACCATACCTCCAGTTATCAAGTACCACTTGCTGAAAAAACCACAGGTTGGAGGCAGACCGATAATCGAAAAACCACCGATAAAAAAACCAATCATGGTAAGTGGCATCTTGGCGAACAAACCACGCAAGCCATCAAAGTGAGTGGTTTTACATTTTTTAAGAATAATGCCCGCCCCGAGGAANAGACATAGGGTCATGCAAGCATCGCTGATAATGTGAAAGATCGAACCAATCAAGCCATAATAGTTGTAAATCCATACGCCACCGACCATGTATCCAACTTCAGCGACAATTAAATAGGCCAGCATCTTTTTGATTTCCCGCTGTGCTAATGCCATGACCGCAGCACATATAATCGCNANGACCACCAACCATGGCATGAACTTNGCCCAAAGGGTGGACTCAAAAGAGAANTCGACCCCAAAAACNGTCAAAACCATTCGGATCATCACATAGATCATNACCTTGGTAACCAAGGGAGCAAGCAAGGAGGATGTCGTGCTTGGGGCGTTGCAATATGCATTGGGCAACCAGGCATGAAAGGGGAAAAAAGCCATTTTTATCAAGATNCCAAGTCCGATCAAAACAAAGGCAACCTGCATCGAAGCCGAATCCATCAAGTGGTTCGCCATGATTACCTCTTGGATCCCGACCATATTCAAGGTGCCCGTCTTGATGTAGACATACCCAACGCCCAAGAGATACAGGGATGCACCAATCGTACCAAGAATCAAGTAGTTAAAGGTGGCGGCGGCAGCCCGGTTGCTACCCATGGCGATCAATCCATATCCAGTTAATGCAGCCACTTCGATCAGCACATAAAGATTAAAAGCATCCCCCGTTAAGGCAATTCCGGCCAAGCCAGTGATTTGCAAGAGGAATAAGGTGTAAAACAAGGATTCCTTATTGGGCGTTTCACGTTCCACTGGCAGTTTCGCATAGATCGAAACAATAAAACCTACGCCCAACACTACCAGGGCGATCAAACCACCGAGTAGATCCGCACGAAATTCAATCCCCACACCACGTGGAAAAAGGTCCAGGGTCCAACCGCCCAAAATGTAAGAGACTTGTGCCTGGGGAGATGCCACCGCCTGTAGCAAAGTCTCCACGCCTGCCCAGGTTGCACCCGCCATCGACAAGACCGCTACGGGATTACAAAATTTTCGGTTTACCATTCCCAATAAAGCACAGGCCACGGCTCCGAATAAGGGAAAGATAAAAATCCAGGCAATAGCATTCTCCATCTATGCGGATCCTTTCTTCGGTTTGGATGAACCACCCGGTTTTTTCCCGGTTTTTTTCTGGGCAACCGGCTTACGAGGTTCGGCCTGGCTGGGATCAGCAGCAGCTTTTCTTTTCGGAGCCGAAGATTTTTGCCTGGAGCCCGTTGTTGCTCTCTTGGATGCTCCCCCTATGGTCTTCTCCTTACCTGTCTCTTCGACAACCGACTTTCTGGAACTTCGATTTGAAAGCTTACGAGAAGATTTTGCCTTGGCCAAGGGGGATAAACTTGTTCGGGCATCCGCCCGTTCGATCTTGGTCAAAAGTTCATCCTCCTCAATGGTTCCATAGCCCTGATAAATCCGCTGACACAGGGCAAGGGCTAATCCAAGGGTGGCAACCCCGACCACAATCGCGGTAAGCATCAACACATGCGGTAAAGGATTGGCATATTGAGCAGTCTCCGCGGACTGCAAGGCAACCGGTCCGTGACCGGCTCCCAACNCAGCATCACTCGAGTTAACTTCCAGATCATGAGCATGGGTATGCTCACCNTGCGGATCATGCTCGGGCTTGTAAATCGGGATCGTGGCATCNTCCTTTACTGANATCGAGACATAAAAGAGAATNATCGCAGTNTGAAAAATCGACATTCCGATTAACTTTTTGATCAGNTTTTTCTTTGCAATCATCGCNTGCAATCCAATCAGNAAAAGCACCACATAAATGAAATAATTCAAACGCTCTACGAGTAATTCGTTTAGGACTGTNCCGTCTTCAAACATTTTTNNAANATTCCGCGGATCATCCAAGCGAGCTTACAGCCCACCCTTCAAGCGACCCTCCGAAGATAAGTTTGCGTAGAGGGCAAACATGATTGAGGTCACGGTAAATCCGACCCCGATCTCGACCCCCAACATGGCGTGATAACGAGCCATTTCCCGTGAAACCGGAAGAACCTTTTCCAACTCCGCATAGTCCAAAAATTCTCCCCCCAGTAACATCGATAAAAACCCAATCCCTCCATAAAGAATAATCCCCGCAGCCGCGATTATGATACATTTTGGCAAAGACATTCTCACCAGGGCATGGTCAAGATCCCAAGCCAAGGCCAAGAGGATGAAGCTGGCACCCATCACCACCCCACCCTGAAACCCTCCGCCTGGACTGACATGGCCATGGGCCAAAACATAAAAGGCAAAGATTTGGATCACAGGAACCACCAGGCGTACCGTATTGGTTACGATGAGGTCGGGTTCCGCTTCCACTTCATGATCTTTTCTTGCTCCTCCCCGACGGCGGCCTGAACCCTTGAGTATTGCAATCACTGCCACCCCCGCGATAAAGACCACAACGGTTTCAAACATGGTATCAAAGCCGCGATAATCAGCCAATACTGCGGTCACCATATTGGGAACCTCAGTATCTACCCCGGTGTTATTGATAAAGTGGGAAGAGACCGGGGAGCTCGAGGCCGGAGATTGTGGATCTCCCCATTCCGGGAAATCCTTGGCTGCAAATAAAAGCAAGCCACCAACTGCCAAAANCGGTACTAAGCTAATCCACTTCATCAGTCGTTGGATTTCCTCTTTAAGTTAAAGATGGTGGCAACCAGCACCACGGTACTAATCCCCGCTCCTACCGTAGCCTCGGTAAAGGCAACATCCACCGCTCCCATTTCTGCCCAAAGTAAGCACATTAAAAAGCTGTAGATTCCAAAAACCGCGGATGCAGTGATTAGATCCCTTATTCGCAGGGCAGCCAAAGCAGATACTACCAAGAGCAGCAAAATAAAAGTATTGAAAAGTTCCAAGCCCATCACTTTTTCTTCCTTCTCTTTCGCTTCTTGGACTTTTCGAGATCTGCCTCGGTCAAAGGCATTTCATCATCTTCAAATGCAGCCCTCATCAAGGCATGTGAACTGGTGGGCGTGGTCAGGTAAATAAACAAGACCACCGCCATTATCTTTACCAATATCAACCAACTCCCGACCGAGAAGTCCTCCATGGTAACCAGTGCAAAACCCGAAAGCATCAACATGGTGGAAAG
>NHDN01000034.1 GCA_002171765.1 Verrucomicrobia bacterium TMED60 | reverse complement strand
CTCTCCGGTGCAGCATTACCCCAGGATCGAATTCTGGATGGAAAGGACATCACTTCATTACTCAAGGCTGGCTCGGATGGAGTAAGCGAATACGAAAAGTTTTTTTACTGGAGCAAAAAGAATATAACGGCTCTCAGAATGGGGAACTGGAAACTGCGGATTCAAATCGATCCAAAATCCAAGGAACGGGGTGATCCAGAATTGTACAACCTAGCCGATGACCTACCCGAATCGAATAATTTAGCTTTGCAAATGCCAAAGAAGGTGAAGCAAATGACCCAAATTTTATTTCAATCTGAAGCAGAGCAACTACAAACGGTAGAGATAGAATAGTAGAGAAATGATCCTGCCAGCCTGTGTGATTTTTTCGCATCCGATCGGATCAATAAATGGTAAGAGAAAACCAAGACCAGGTTGGATAGTTTGTGAAAAGCTACAGGAATTTAATCACGAAGAGTACTTGGTTTTATGGAATTGCTTTGGAATTCACTCCTAGAGCGTTGATTGTTGACGATTCAAAACGCCTGCTATAATTTATTTCCCTTTGATGCGGGTCGGTAGCTCAATCGGTAGAGCAGTGGCCTTTTAAGCCATTGGTTCCGGGTTCGAGTCCCGGCCGGCCTACCATAGTTTTTCACCAAAGCAAATTTGCCCGCAGACTTAATGTCATGTTTTTCTTTAAGAAAACAGGTGCCTTGGTACAAATTCAAATTTCACAGGAGGTAAACTTTTGTTTAATTACTTGAAAGACCAAGTCTTTTTAGTTCGCTAAGATCCAGCTTCCCACTGGCAAGAATGGGAATCTCTGGTACTTTCTTACTCGCTTTGGGAATCCAAAGATTTGGGATTCCCTTGGCTAACAGCTTTTTTCTTACATCCTGAATTTCGAAATCTTCGGTTGTTAAAAGGATCAACTTCTCCCCTTTCACCGGGTCGGGCAGACCAACAACCGCACAATTGACTTGATCCGAACCATCCGGGAAAAAGATTTCGCAAATCACATTTTCCACTTTGGTATGCGGAACCATTTCCCCTCCAATTTTTGAAAACCTGGATAGTCTCCCTTCAATAAACAAGAAACCATCTGGATCAATTCGACCAAGGTCTCCGGTAATATACCATCCTTGATCATCGAAAGCCGTACTGTCTGCTTGGTCATCATCAAGATAACCGGAAAAAATATTAGGTCCTAAAAAACATAAAATTCCAACTTCCCCAGTAGGTAATGCCTCGGATGTTTCGGGTGAGATGGTTTTGCCCTGAATATCGGGCAACAATCTACCCACCGATTTTTCTCTCATCCCTTGGTCTGGAAGATTGAAGGAGATGGCAGGGGATGCTTCAGTAAGGCCATACCCCTCAAGATAAGAGCAAGGGCAAAGAGATTCCCAATCCTCCTTAAATCCATCCGGGGTTTTCTCTGCTCCTGCTACAACGAACCGAATACTNTCCAGCTGTTCCTTTTTTGCTTTACGAAGATAGCCCCGTAAAAAAGTGGGGGTGCCTAAAAGAACTTNCACTTTCTCNCNCTNAATTACTTCTAAGCTCTTTTTGACATCAAGCGGAGACGGGAGGCAGACCATAACTAAATCGGACAGCANGGTGTAAAGCATGGAAACCGTAAATCCAAAGGAGTGAAAAAGAGGAAGGTTTGCCAACAAGTAAGATTGACTGGCAAATAATTGAACACTTTCGATTTGCCTGCAGTTNGAAAGTAAATTCTGGTGGCTTAAAACAACCCCTTTTGGATTTCCCGAACTGCCTGAGGTAAAAAGTAAAGCNGCTTCTTGATNCGGGTCACTCCCNATTCCTAAGCCCCNAATGATTCGGGNAACCGGGCAGAGAAAGACCNGCAGNTGATTCCATATCATTTGCCCCTTTTGCTTCCTTTTATTCCTCAGCCAAGATCCCAGGTCGAAAATATTTTGAGGCCACGGAAAATCGGTAATTTTTTCCCTTACCGCCGCGGCGGAAATAATCGTCGATACCTCCGCTTTCTTCATGGAGTANCTCAAACTTTCCTCGCCTATGGTAAAATTTAAATTAACCGGAATTTTATCTGCGAGTATGAGCCCAAGGTTGGCAANNANNCCTCCTGNACCNGAAGGGAGAACCACACCTACCCTCTTANCGGGAATCTGTTCTTTCAATTCTTTNGCCAAATNAAGTGCCAGTACNAGAATAGTTCCGCGNTTCATTCGAACCGGATTCGGTAGACCATGATCAATCAAGCCCATATGNAAGAAATTCTTCTTGAGCGANCGGACTAATTCATAGCCAAGATGTGATTTTTCTTNAATCAACATCTTTGTCNTACTCCTTTTTGTTTGCCGTTGCCAAGAAAAGAAGTGCTCNTAGNATAGGAGAAATGTTTTTGAGAAAGGCTCANTTTNTNGTTCNNNTANCTNCCNCAGNATATTCGCGAATTTCGTAGCCCTGNCCTCGTGGGTNNAACCTTCGGGGAATGGGCTTTNTGCTGAAATTNCATTNCTNAAATGTATANCNAAGTAGTTATATTCACCTTTAGACATCCCCTGACTTTTTAACTCTCCTNACCATGAAAGATAATCAAATTTTAATCTATGACACCACCTTGCGGGACGGTTCGCAAGCGGAAGGAGTATCCTTTACTGTTTCCGCTAAATTNCGNGTTGCCGAGAAGCTCGATCAATTTGGCGTTGATTACATTGAAGGCGGTTGGCCNGGNAGNAATCCGAGAGATATGGCTTTTTTTGAGCAGGCATCTGGTTTAAATTTACAACACTCCAAAATTGCTGCCTTTGGCTCAACNCGTAGNGCTTCCACTCCAGTTGAGGAAGATGCTCAAGTAAAATTACTTCTTGAGGCAAATACNCCGGTGGTCACNATTTTTGGAAAAACTTGGCTCCTTCATGTAACCGATGTTTTGCGCACCACTCCCGAAGAAAACCTNGCCATGATTGAAGATACCGTTCGATANCTNAAAGAACAGGGCAAGGAAGTGGTATATGATGCGGAGCATTTTTTCGACGGCTACCTNGATAACCCAGAGTANGNGATTTCCACCCTTGAAGCNGCCCAANNAGGAGGGGCGGATTTCCTTACTTTATGTGAAACCAANGGGGGGAAGCTGGTNACTCCCTTTCAGGAAATTACCACCGAAGTGGTGAAGCGTTTCCCCAATTCTGCNATTGGAGTNCATTGNCACAANGATNCGGGNGTTGGGGTNGCGGTNAGTCTTGCCGGAGTCGAAGCGGGTGCGATCATGGTACAGGGNACCATGAATGGATATGGAGAAAGGAATGGNAATGCCAACCTTACCACCATTATTCCNAACCTTGAAATTAAGATGGANCGATCGACNAATTGTCAGCCTCATTTGTCCAANCTTCGNGATCTTTCTCTTTTTGTAGATGATGCCACNAATTTAAGNTCTGATATTCGNGCTCCNTATGTGGGTGCCGCTTCTTTTGCTCATAAGGGTGGAGTTCATGCTGATGCCGCAGCNAAATCAACNCGTAGNTATGAGCATATTGATCCTNCANTTGTGGGAAATCGTACTCGTGTACTGGTCTCAGACATGTCGGGNAGNAGCAGTATCATGATGAAAGCAAAAGAGATGGGGATGGAAGTAGATGGGCGTTCACCCGAGATGAAATCATTTCTCGAAGAATTAAAACAACTTGAATTNAAGGGATATGAATATGAATCTGCAGATGCTTCCTTTGATCTCNTNCTTCGAAGATTTCTTCGTGGGGAAGATTTTGCNTTTGAAATNCTNCGCTACCATCTNGGAGTTGGGAGNGGAACCNAAACCAAGACCAGTTCTTCAGAAGCAACNGTTAAGCTAAAAATTAAAGATGAAATCAGGCACACGGTCGCGGANGGAAATGGTCCGGTATCCGCACTCGATCATGCNTTACGGCAGGCTCTGGAAAAAGACTTTCCCTACATTAATCAAGTTCGCTTNGTAGATTTCAAAGTCCGGATNCTTGAAAGTAATCTTGGAACTGACGCNATCACNAGAGTCCACATTGAGTCCACGGATGGAGACAAAACNTGGGGAACGGTTGGGGTCAGCGACAATGTNATTACCGCNAGCTGGGANGCCCTAGTCGATTCCGTATCCTATAAGATACTACTCAACTCGGAGTAACTTCACCCGCGGTCCCAGCGGTNTCCACACCTCTGGATTTGTGGANATAAAAAGTACTTCGGTCGGGATACCAAGCATCGCAGCAAGGTGGCTTGGTCCNGAATCGTTTCCTAAATATCTACCTGNNTTTTNCTCTANGCTTTCTTTAAAAGCTGATAANGANAGNCCTGAAAGAAATTGAACCNTTTTTTGNTCNGCAATCGANGAGCNTAGNAANTNNTCTCTGCATTCCTGGTCNGNCTCACCGAANGANAAAATGATCCGATTTTCANTATCTNTCTCNAGCCAATTNATTGCTCNGTTTTCAAAAAAAGACAGAGCNTGCNTTTTTCTTGGNACTCCCACTNCCNGGATGAATCCAGAGGGTTTTACTTTGAGAACTCCAGNGATCNCCTAACCATGGAGTGTNATGGACTTCNTCNCGAAAGCTCCAATCCAATGNATGATAAAGATGCTCNACNAAATGGGGCTCCNATTTTGGCCGAGGCNGAAGCGGAATNACCTTCTTNGCTCCCGCTTCTCCTAACTCATCCACCCACTCCTGGTCATTCCAAAAAGTGAAAACATCCCTATCCTTGCAGNTAANACAAAGNNNNTTGNCTTCCTNATCCAAGTCATGCAACACNAACTGCTCANGCTTTAGANCCTGAAGAAGAGGATGGAAGCATGCCCGGGTGAAGAGCTTAACNTCTTGGTAGCGATTACAAGCTTCAANCAAAATCGGAATAGTTAGTAAAAAATCACCTAANCCNCCACCCCGAATNAATANTAATTTCTCACTNTTTGCNGGATTCATTCGCCTTGCNAGTCTTTATTNTNAGAGCNTTAACTTGTNTTTCNATAAGGTAGCTTTGATNAATGAGCGTATGGAGTCAGGGTCAACCTCTACCTGATAATTTCTAGGCTCAACCTCGAGCAANNCNTCNAGTTCATCTGCCTTGGGAACTTTCATCNTAGCTTGTTCATAAACGGATGGGAATTTAGCAGGATGTGCAGTGGCCANNACCATGCTAGCTTGTTTCGGNTCCAAATCCTTNAATGCACANGCNGTATGGGGATCCACCAGATAATCAAATTCATCCCAAATCTGTTNGATCAANTCNGGGATTTCCAAATCCGATGAGCTACAACTTGAAAAGCCCGAGCTTACAAACTTTTCAAAGCAATATNTTCCTTCTTTACGAAAAGAANTCATTACTTCTTGNACCCTTGATGAATCCTTCCCCAGGATAAAATAGAGCAGTCTTTCAAAATTCGAGGCTACCTGAATATCCATGGAGGGTGCNAGGCTTGGACGAACCGANGATNAGGCATATTCTCCCGTTTTGAANAGCTGGTGTAAAACATCATTTTGATTGGTAGCNACNCGAAATTCAGNAATTTCAANACCCATCTTTGTCAAAAGCCANCCAGCAAANACATTTCCAAAATTACCGGTNGGTACAACAAAAGTAGTCTTGGTTCGGCANTCNGGTTTCAACCTCAACCAAGCGAACAAATAATACACGCTTTGGGCAAGAATACGGGCGAGATTAATCGAGTTGACTGCAGAAAGCCCAACTTCTTCCCGAAAAGAAAGATCGGNAAAGATTTCTTTCACCGTTCTTTGGGCATCGTCAAAGGTTCCNTCGATCGCAATCGGATAAACATTNCTTGCCCCGGTNCAGGTCATTTGGCGCTCTTGNAAAGGAGANACTTTTCCATTTGGATAAAGNATGAATACTTCTACCCCCNTTTTNCCNANAAGGCCTGAAATCGCTGCGGCNCCNGTATCNCCCGANGTAGCNCCCAAAATAGTCAAAGGCTTTCCTTCCCTNTCGATCTGNGCTTCATATAAATTACCAAGTAATTGTAAGGCAAAATCCTTNAATGCTAANGTCGGCCCGTGAAAAAGCTCCAAGACCTTCCATTGATCAGATAAAGAAACAATCGGTGCCACTTCAGAAACTGAAAAACCTGAGTATGCTCTNTNAACACAATCCTTCAAAATTNCAGGATTCATATCCGTAGCAAAGAGTTTAAAGAATTCGAAGCAAAGCTCATNATAAGCTAAGCCTTCCCATTTTTTTAAATTNGGAGAAAGATCCGGAAAAGATTTTGGTAGGTATAGGCCTCCATCCGGNGCCAGGCCNTGAGCAACTGCTTGNGTGAACCCAACCGAATCCGAAAAGCCACGNGTGCTAATGAATTCCATTTCGATTGGTTTTATGAGCTACGGGANAACCTATTTACCGAGACCAAAAGCAACATGAGCCACACGGGTTGCCTCATCTCCTTGATCGGGGCTTACCGCCACTGAAATTTTAATTTCTGATGTACTAATCATCAGCATATTTATTCCTGCATTCGCCAAAGCCTCAAAGAAGGTNGAAGCTACTCCTGAATGGGANCGCATACCNACTCCTACNACGGANACTTTGGCAATATTGGTACTCTTTCCAAGTTTNCCACTGGATTCNTCCGCAAGGTGCTCTTTCAATGCCTTNTCCGCACGNAAAGCNTCNTCNGANGGAACNGTAAAGGTTAANTTAGCCTTACCNTTCCGAGCGACATTTTGGACGATCATATCAACCACGACTCCGGCATCTGCCATTACTTTAAAAATAGCGGCAGCAGCTCCCGGTCGGTCCGGTAGTTCGGTAATACTTACACGAACTTGATTTTTATCAATAGCGACACCACTTACTAAGGTGTCTTCNAGGGATTTTACTTTTTTCTTCACACTGGTTCCTGATTTGGTTGAAAAGGTTGAGCGAACTTCGAACGGAATGTTATGCTTCTGGGCAAATTCTACTGCCCGTGTTTGCATTACTTTAGAACCACTGCTGGCAAGTTCGAGCATTTCCTCATAGTTGATGGCATTGATCTTTCGAGCATTAGGGACAATTCTTGGATCCGCGGTAAACACACCCTCGACATCGGTAAAAATCTCACAACCTTTTGCTCGCAAAGCACCTGCTAATGCGATGGCGCTTAGGTCTGATCCTCCTCGTCCAAAGGTGGTGAGATCTCCTTGTTCATTGACTCCCTGAAATCCTGCTACGACTACGACATTACCAGCCCTTAATTGTTTCCGAATATCTCCCCCCGAAACTTCCCGGATACGAGACTTGGCATGCAAGCCGTCGGTTATGATCCCCGCTTGCCACCCGGTCCGCGAAATTGCAGGGACACCCAGAGCGTTTAGAGCCATGCACATAAGAGCGATGGTTTCCTGCTCTCCACAAGTCATCAGCACATCCAATTCCCGATCCGCAGGGTTTTTCTGAATCGCTTTGGCACGCTCGATCAAGGTGTTGGTTACTCCAGCACGAGCAGAGACCACAACCACCACAGAATCACCCTCGGACCAAGCCCTTTTGACTCGACGGGCAACTTTCTTTATCCGGGTTACATCCCCAACAGAAGTACCCCCAAATTTCTTTACAACAATTTTCATTCTCCGTTTGAATCAGGATCGAACATACGAAATAGCACGGGTGGTTCTTCTACTCCCGGGAGCTCTTCGAGGGAAGCCATTGCTTGCGCAACAGAGTGTTCATTGGTTTCATGTGTGGTAAGGATCAAAGTTGCTGGGGAGTTATTTCCGTGAGGAGTTTGCGAAACTGTGGCAAGACTGATCGCATGTTCAGCTAAACACTCCGCAACTTTCGAAAGTTGGCCAGGGCGATCATCGACCGATAACCTTAAATAATAACAACCCGTGACTTCAACTGCCGGTGCAGGTTTGCATTGATCTGGAGATACATGAAGTAATTTGACGGATGAGTTGATTCCTCTGATTCCCTTCACCACATCAACCAAATCGCTTATCACGGAACCTGCCGTTGGATCCTGGCCCGCACCCCTACCGGTTAGCACAACCGTACCGACCACTGAACCGGTCAAACTGATACCGTTGAAAACACCATCGGTGCGGGCAATGATTTCAGCCATCGGGACTAGTGCAGGATAGACCGCAACCGATACATGATCATTTTCAAAATTCCTGCGAATGACCCCAATTAATTTAATTTTGCAACCCAATTTCTGAGCGGCATCCAAATCTGCATTGGAAATCTTACTGATTCCTTCCACGGTTATATCCTTAAGGTCCACCCAGATACCGTGAGCAAGATAAGCTAAAATTACGGCCTTGTGAGCCGCATCAATTCCATCCAAATCCAAGGACTCATCCGCTTCCACATATCCAAGTTCCCTCGCGTCTTTCAAAACTTCTTCAAAACTGGCTCCTTCGGTTTCCATTCGGGTAAGAATGTAATTCGAGGTGCCGTTCAGAATTCCATAAATCAGTGGAAATTCATTAGCAACAAGACTCTCGCGAAGCACCTTTATGATGGGGATACCACCGGCAACGCTAGCCTCAAAAGCATACTGAACACCGGCTCTTTCCGCGGCTTCAAACAATTCGTTACCATGTTCACAAATAAGAGCCTTGTTTGCGGTAACCACAGACTTTCCGTTAGCAAAAGCTTGTAAAGTTAAGTTTTTCGCTTCTTCCACTCCTCCAATCAACTCACAAATAAGATCAATCTCTGGATCATTGACAATTGCAAGTGAGTCAGTGGTCAGAGCATCCGCAGGGATTGGTACTTTGCGGTCCTTGTCAAGGTTACGAACCGAAGCACGGGTGGCAACGAGTCGCACTCCTAAGATTTTTTCCCAAAAATTTGAATTTTCATGCAGATGTTTCCAAGTGCCTTGCCCGACCGTCCCGAATCCTAGGATTCCTACTCTAATGGTTGGTATTTCATTCATTTCAAAATTTTGGTTTTAAATTTAAGATTTTAATTTCTTCTCGAACCGGTTTTCAGTTCCTGCTTTCAATCGAACTAAGTTCTCTCGATGTCTCCACACAATCCATCCCATCACCAAAAATGCTAAAAAAACGGTTCCCACTTTTCGGGAATCAGGATCGCCAGTCCAATAATCAACCAACGAATATACCGGTAGACTGGCACCAAATCCAATCGATGCAACCGCAACATATCGTGTGCTAAAGAATATCACGATCCAGCACACTAATCCGATAAGCAGACACACTGGCATCACTCCGAGCAACCCTCCCATGGCAGTTGCTACGCCTTTACCGCCACGAAATTTTGCAAAAAGTGGCAAAGTATGACCCAGAACCGCGGCTGGCAGACCCCATAAACCCAAAGTGATGTCCCCTGAAAAGGAAAAGATGGGGAGAAGAAACCATACNGTTGCGACCAAACCTTTGAGAAAATCCAAAATGAACACCGAGTAGCCAGCCGTTTTTCCAATTTGTCGGAGGACATTGGTGGCTCCTGGGTTTCCACTACCTACTTGATAAATATCAACGCCGTATTTTTTGGCAACCAATACACCAAATGGGATTGAGCCGAGAAGATAACCAATAATCGTAACCGCTATTGCTTCTACCGACATGAAAAATAATGGGATTCGAAATCAGTAAATAGGTTTACCCTTGCCTGGAGACCCGAGCCTCCCGAATATCAGGATCATCAACCAATCCCTGAAGTGCACTAGCTGGGGGTTCTTCATCCAGTTCACAGATGGTAAGTGCCCATTCTCCATCTTGGGCACGACTCAAGGACATATTCGCTATATTTACCGAACAATTTCCGAGAATGGTACCCAGTTTACCCACAATACCAGGCTTGTCGATATTCCGGACAACCAAGAGCTTGTCAACGGGTCGAACTTCAATCGCTTGGCCATTGACTTCAACAATACGCGGTTCATTTCCCTTGCCCAAAAGGGTTCCCCGAACACTCTGCTCGGAGTTTTCACTGGAAACCGTCTTTACTTCGATTAACTCATTGTAATCAATCGAAGCAGAAGATTTTGTACTTTCCAGCTTAATACCCAGATCTTTTATTTTGTAAGGAGCATTGACATCGTTAACCCCATCATCCCCCGCGATCCCTGATAACCACCCTTTTTGAACGGCTCGGGTAAGGGGGACACAATCGAAGTCAACAATTCCGCCAAAATAAGTGATATGTATTTTCTCGACCGAGCCCTTGGCAGCTTGGCGGGCAAAGGACCCAAGTCTTTGGCAAAGATCCAGGTATGGACTGAGGGATTCTAAATCCTTCGGGTCGATGGAAGGCATATTGATGGCGTTTCGAATGCGACCACCTTGTAAAACTTCTGCAATCGCCTCAGCAATCTCCACCCCAACACTCTCCTGAGCCTCGGCGGTTGAAGCTCCCAAGTGTGGAGTTAATATCAAGTTTTCCAAATTGCGAAACTCATGATCTTCCGGAAGAGGTTCTTGCTCGTAAACATCCAATCCGGCAGCCGCAACTTTTCCACTTTTTAGAGCTTCTACAAGGGCACTTTCTTTAATGATTCCTCCACGAGCACAGTTAAAAACACGAACCCCATCTTTCATTTTAGAAAAGGCTTCTTCATCCACAATATTTTTGGTCTGTTCGGTCAGGGGCATGTGCACGGTTAAATAATCGGCATCTGCGAAGGCAACATCCAGTTCTACCTTTATCAAGTCTAACTCTTCAGCCCGGTCTTCAGTAAGATAAGGGTCAAAGGCAATCACCTTCATCTCAAAAGCAAGGGCACGTTTTGCCACCTCTGCCCCAATACGGCCAAGACCCAAAATGGCCAGGGTTTTACCTCGTAACTCTGCCCCTTTGAGCAGTTTACGCTCCCATTTTCCTTCCCGCATCCCTGATGCTCCCCGAACCACCGCCCGGGTACCACAAAGCATATGCGTAAAGGTCAACTCCGCGGTTGCGATGGTATTACCACCCGGAGTATTCATCACGATCACCCCTTGCTCCGTTGCAGCCTGAACATCGATGTTATCCACTCCGACGCCTGCTCTACCCACAGCCTTGAGTTTTGAAGCCACCTCAAGGACTTCCTTCGAAACTTTGGTATCACTCCGAACAATAATCGCAGAAACATCTCGAGCCTGTTCCAAAACTTGTTCAGGGGATAAGCCATAGGCTTCGATGACTTCAAAGCCATCTTGCTTTTGCAAAAATTCCACACCAAGAGGTGAAATACGGTCCGCAACTAAAATCTTCATTATTGAATTTTGGGAAATTTTAGCATGCCAACTTTTCAAGGATTGGCAACGTGGAAAGCCAGATTCAAATTTAGCTTCACCATCGCGGTTAGCCGTGGCATGATTATAGCCAATTATGTTCGAAACTTTAACTGATAAATTAAGTAAGACTCTCCGAAACCTTCGAGGTGTCGGTAAACTAAGTGAGGATAATATTAGTGATGCCCTTGGGGAAGTTCGTAAGGCCCTGCTCTCGGCAGATGTTCACTTCAAGACCGCACGAGAATTTGTGGAGGAAGTAAAGGTGGCATGCCTTGGCCAAGATGTCTTGAAAAGCGTCTCGCCGGGTCAGCAAGTTGTAAAGATCATCCATGACGAACTGGTTAAACTCCTTGGAGAAGGAACCACCGGACTCAGAGAGGATCAGCCACTGCGAGTGCTAATGGTCGGTCTCCATGGAGCAGGAAAGACCACTACCAGTGCCAAGCTTGCCAAGCGAATGGCCAAAAATGGACGAACTCCCATGTTGGTTGCCTGTGATGTTTATAGACCAGCCGCGATTGATCAGTTAGAATTTTTAGCAAAACAGGAAAATTTTTCCTGCTATTTGGATCGAGAAAATAAAGATGTACCTTCCATTGCACGAGCGGGATGGGAAGAGTCCAAAAAGAATGGATCCGATATCATCATATTCGATACGGCAGGAAGGTTACAAATTGACGACGATCTCGTAAGCGAATTAGAAGCTCTTAAAAGAGAAGTTGATCCGCATGAGATTTTATTGGTTGCGGATGCTGCCCTTGGTCAGGAGGCGGTAAATGTAGCTAAAACTTTTCATGAAAGGCTTAACCTAACTGGGATTGTGCTGACTAAGGTAGACGGAGATGCCAGAGGCGGAGCCGCCCTTTCCATGAAAAAAGTAACTGGAGCTCCGATTAAATTCATGGGAGTGGGAGAAAAAATCGATGAATTTGAGGTTTTTTATCCCGACCGGTTGGCTTCTAGAATTCTCGGGATGGGGGATGTTGTCTCCCTGGTTGAAAAAGCCCAAGAAAATATGGATGAAGAGGAATCCATGCGGATGGCCGAAAAGATGTTGAAGGCAGAATTTGACTTCGAAGATTTCCTCAGCCAGATGAAGCAGATGAAAAAGATGGGTTCCATGGGGTCAATTGCAAAAATGCTTCCGGGGATGGGAAATGTGAAAGTTGGGGATAAAGAAGAAGCTTCCTTGGGACGGAATGAAGCGATCATTCTCTCCATGACCAAGGAGGAAAGAAGGCTACCTCGCATTCTGGCAGGTTCCCGAAGAAAGAGAATCGCCGAGGGCTCAGGGGTACAAATCAAAGATGTCAATCAATTGATCAAACAATTTTCCCAAATGCAAAAAATGATGAAAAAGATGAAAGGTGGAAAAATGAAAAAGTTAATGAGCTCATTTGGAGGCGGTGAAGGAATGCCTGATATGAGTGGAATGGACCCAAAAGACTTGGCGAAATTAGCAAAACAATTCAAATAATATCNTTTACNAAAAAGGCTTTTCCCTAGCCTTAGGGAAAAGCCTTTGGATGATAAAAACTTGAATCTAAGCTAGATCAAAACGATCCGCATTCATCACCTTAGTCCAGGCAGCGACAAAGTCGGAGACAAACTGCTCATGAGAATCCGAGCAGGCATAAACCTCGGCATAAGCACGCAGCCTTGAATTGGAACCAAATGCAAGATCAGCACGGGTAGCAGTCCACTTTAGATCTCCGGTGCTACGGTCATGCCCCAGAAACTCCTCAGCTTCCTCATCGACTGGTGTCCATTTCGTGCTCATATCTAGCAAGTTGACAAAAAAGTCATTGGAAAGGGTTTCAAGCTTATCAGTAAACACTCCGTGTTTGGATTGGCCATAGTTTGCTCCAAGCACCCGGAGACCACCGGTTAAAGCGGTCATCTCGGATCCGGTCAGACCGATCATTTGTGCACGATCTAAAAACAACGCTTCCGTAGCAACACTGTAGCGCTTTTTTAAATAGTTTCTGAATCCATCAGCGACAGGTTCCATAACCCCAAAGGAGTCGGCATCTGTTTGTTCTTGAGAAGCATCCATGCGACCAGGCGTGAAAGGTACATTAATCTCCGTGCCTGCTTTCTTGGCCGCTGATTCCACCCCTACTCCACCCGCGAGTACAATCAGATCAGACATGGAAATATTTTTGTCACCCACATTGAACTCACTTTGAATGACCTCGAGTCTTTCAAGAACTCGTGCAAGTTGCATGGGTTGATTTACTTCCCAATCCTTTTGTGGGGCGAGACNAATACGGGCTCCGTTTGCTCCTCCACGCATGTCAGTGCCTCGGTAAGTGGAGGCAGATGCCCAAGCAGTGCTAACCAACTCGGAAACNGAGATGCCGGATTCCAATATCTTTGATTTTAAGGACTCGATATCGGCATCGGACACCAGTTCGTGGTCGCATGCAGGAATTGGGTCTTGCCAGATCAATTCCTCATCGGGAACATCAGGNCCAAGNTACCTNGNNTTNGGNCCCATGTCTCGATGGGTTAACTTGTACCAGGCCCGAGCAAATGCATCGGCAAAATAATCTGGTTCAGCGAGGAATTTTCTGGAAATTTTTTCGTACGAAGGATCTGCCCTAAGTGCAATGTCTGTAGTNAACATCGTGGGTTTGCGCATTTTGGAAGGATCATGAGCGTCGGGAATCATTTCCGGTGCATCCTTGGCGATCCACTGTTTGGCACCTGCCGGACTGGTGGTCAATTCCCACTCGAAGGCAAACAAATTCTCAAGGTAATTTACCCCCCATTTGGTGGGAGTTTTGGACCAAGTGACTTCGAGACCAGAAGTAATCGCATCGGGACCAGCACCTGAGTTAAAGCTACTCGTCCATCCAAAACCCTGCTCTTCGATGGGGGCACCTTCCGGTTCAGGCCCAACATGGACTGCNCTTCCCGCACCATGTGTCTTTCCGAAAGCATGTCCACCAGCAATCAAAGCAACTGTTTCTTCGTCGTTCATTGCCATGCGTCCAAAAGTTTCACGAATATCATGAGCAGAGGCTTTTGCGTCCGGAACCCCATTGGGACCTTCCGGATTTACATAGATCAATCCCATTTGTACTGCCGCNAGNGGGTTTTCGAGATCACGCTCGCCGGAATAACGGTTATCCGCCAGCCATGAATCCTCTACACCCCAGTAAATATCATCTTCGGTTTCCCAAATATCNGGNCGGCCACCGCCAAANCCAAAAGTCTTAAATCCCATGGAATCAAGTGCGACATTACCAGTTAAGATAAAAAGGTCGGCCCAAGATATTTTTTTTCCGTATTTTTGTTTGATCGGCCAAAGTAATCGNCGAGCCTTGTCAAGGTTACCGTTATCGGGCCAGCTGTTCAAGGGAGCAAAGCGCTGAGCACCCGTACCTCCGCCACCGCGTCCGTCAGCAGTTCGGTAAGTNCCAGCTGCGTGCCAAGCCATTCGTACGAAGAAAGGTCCATAATGACCAAAGTCAGCTGGCCACCAGTCTTGCGAATCAGTCATTAAATCAGTCAAATCTTTCTTGAGAGCATCGTAATCCAGCTTTTGGAATTCAGCGGCGTATTCAAAATCAACTTCCATGGGATTTGAACGAGCATCGTGCTGGTGAAGAATGTCAACTTTGAGCTGATTAGGCCACCAGTCCTGCACCGAAGTTCCNTGGCCCGCCGCCTGGTGGATGGGACACTGTTCGGTNGTGGTAACCGGAGCTTCTTGTTGATTGTGATTGAAGGGACAACCTCCATTTGAATTTTGAGTATCCATCGATTTACATAGGGTTAAAATTTACTATTTATTGAGAGGCTTAAGACTTCTCAAACACAGACTATAAATTACTAAATGAATTTTATCGGGATCTTTTCAAGCAAAAGAAAAAGAATCCCTTCTTTTATGCTCTTAAATTAGAAAATAAAGAACTCAGTTTACGATGATCTTTTTTGCCAGGTTCTACTTCAATAGCACTGTTAAAATCCATAATATCTGGATGTAATGAAGAGATTGCAAGTTTTGCGTTTTCTAAACCCAAGCCCCCAGCTAAAATCCATTTTTTCTCAGAATATCTATCTTTACACCGAGAGAATTCTTCCCAGTCTGATTGCTCTCCCGTACCTCCAAATGCAGAGGAACTGTAGGCATCGACCAGAAAATGATCGGCGTAGTTCATCAATTCAGGAGGGAATTCAGATTGGGGAGGAATTTTAGGTGCAAGCCAGAGATTTTCAGCTCCGATCACTTTCTTCCACGAATCAATACGGTTAATACTTATGTCATGGGGAAAATGAAGCTGAAAAAATTCAAAGCCCTCCTGCAAATAAAGTTTTAGCATTTCGGGCTCCGGGTTCACATCAACCAAAACCTTTTTACAGGAATGATCGCGGAGTTTCTTAAACAACTCCGCCACCAAGTTGAGGTCAATAAACCTAGGTGAGCTTGGATATAGAATGAACCCTAAATAATCCGCACCCAGCGAAATTGATTTTTCAGCATCCGAAAAATTGGTGATCCCACAAATCTTTATTTCGGGCAGTTTTTTCATAAAACTACTGATTAAAATATGAAATCAAAACCTTAACCATCGAGTTCATATTAGGCTGATCTGATTCTGCAGCAACGGCCAAATTGTTTTCTTTCAGTGTTTTGCTCGTTTCCGGACCAAAACTAAAAAAGACCGGTTTTTGAGCCGTTTTCTCTAAAATTAAATCCTCTTCCTGTTCAATGTAGGAAAGAGCAGTTGAGGAACTCGTAAAGATAATCGCATCCGCTCCCTTATTTCTAAAGTCCTCTAGATCCTNCGCTTTTNAAATATCGCAAAANTCNGTNTCGTAAAGAGGAAGTACATCCACAATGGCATGCCCGACGGTTTCCAGCATGCTTACNAGTACCTCACGGTTTCGATTTCCAGTTATGACAAGAATATTAGCACTNTCCAATGAATCGGTTGCCACTAATTCTTGAGCTAGGTTTTCTGCTGTCGAAACTTTTGGAATTAATTCCACTTCCAAACTGTAAGCTTTGAAAATTGCTGCGGTAGNCTTACCTACACAAGCAATGCGCATGGGGCCAAAACTTCGAATATCTCCATAAGCCAGAAAAAAAAGGCGCATGAATTCCCGAGCTCCATTGGCACTGGTAAAGATAACCCATTCATAGGTTGCAATCCCAGTGAATGCCTCCGCAACTAAGGTACGGTCTTCCGTTGGCAAAATTTCAATCAGAGGAAGCTCCAGTACCTCCGCACCAAGTTCTTCCAACTTACTTTTCATGCTGCTATTTTGCGAAGTGGAGCGAGTGATCGCAATCCTTCTGCCAAATAAAGGACGATCCTCAAACCAACTTTTCCGAAAGGATAAGCCCACTGCATTCCCGACAAAAATAATGGCAGGAGCTTTNAAGNCAGAAGNTTGGCTCATCTGNACTATNTCTCCAAGATTACATCTNAGATGTCTTTGAGTNGGAAGAGTNCCATTGCTAACAATTGCCGCGGGTTTGTCTTGGGGCATNCCACCTTGNAGGAGACTNGTTACNATTTCCTCTATCTTACTCATCCCCATGTAAATACATAAGGTACCTCCTACATCTGCAAATTTTNCAAAATCNACCCGCAGGGATTCTTTNGTNACATCCTCATGACCGGTGAGAAATGAAATGGAAGANCCNTANTCTCGATGGGAAAGTGGAATACCAGCGTAGGCAGCACAGGCAAGNGCAGCGGTTACCCCAGGNATGATTTCGTAATCTATCCCNGCATCATCTAAAACCGACATCTCTTCAGCACAGCGACCAAAGACAAANGGNTCNCCACCTTTCAGACGAACNACGATCAGCTTNTCGGANGCTTTGCTCACTAANATCTTTCCAATNTCATCCTGAGCNACGGTATGCCGACCNGGNCTTTTTCCGACATCNATTTGCTCACACTCTNNAGATGNCCATTTCCGAAATTCCGGNTTTGNNAGATGGTCATANACCAAGACATCGCACTNTAAGATAATTTCCCTGGTTCGTAAAGTTGCCAAGTTNGGATCCCCAGGNCCNGCNCCTACAAGAAATACTTTTCCCTNTTNTGAAATCACTGAATNCTCCCTACTAATTCNTNAATNANNACATCTTCNGGTTGNGAATGNAATTCTTTAACCACGATGCCCGTTTTTTCGTGGAAAAAATATANAGTATCATTGCTCAGGTGCACCCCNAAAGCAANTTGACAGCCTCCTCCCATACGCTCAAGNACTTTTCTCTCNAAACGAACAGANTTCTCGGTTGCCTGATCTCCAAGCACAGANAACTTTTCGGATTCACTTGCTCTGGTTTGAACTGCAATCGCAGCTTGTCCNGGCGCTGGAANCATTTTGTCNACCTCCAGGNTTTCGAAATGGAGGCCCGGGAATTGATCAATTTTTAATCGGTTCAATCCAGCCCTTGCTAAAATAGTGCCGTCTGCCTCCTCATTTTCTGCGATTTTCTTTAATCTGGTTTCAACATTCCCCCTTAACTCCAACCATTCCACCCCNGGAAAGCGGTTTTTAAGTTGGCTTATTCTACGTGGACTCCCAGAGGCGAGCTTTTGAATGGAAGTGGTATTTTCCCGGGTAACCAACACATCCCTGGGATCTTCTCTCTTTAAAAAAGCGGAAATTTCCAAACCNTCCGGATCCTCGGTTGGCATGTCTTTAGCACTATGGACTGCAATGTCTGCACGACCATCCAGGATGGCTTGTTCGAGTTCCTTGGTAAAGAGTCCTTTTCCTCCCTGTTCCTGCAGGGACCAATCCATCCGTTCGTCTCCGGTGGTTGTCATGGGAATGATCTCCACATCCATGCCCAGTAGATCTTGGACCAAACCAGCAACGATTTCAGTTTGACGCAAAGCAAGAGGACTTTTCCTCGTGGCCAACCTGCATGTGTTTGCTGAATTCATCATAGGCCAGACAAAGCTAAAAGAGGCGCGAAGAACGGGTACTCTTCACGCCCCTTCATTTGAAAAGTAATTAAGAATAAGAAGCTTGGGCCCCTTTGATGTTTTTCTTGGGTATCCAAGGCATCAGACCTCGTAGGCGTTGACCCGTGATCTCGATGGGATGCTTTTCCCCATCCTCTAAAAGCTGGTTGTATTTAGGCAATCCGGCTTGGTATTCCTTCACCCATTCACGAGCGAATTTCCCACTTTGAATCTCCTTGAGGATNGATTTCATCGATNTTTTAACATTTGCGTTGACCACCCGTGGTCCNCGGGTGACATCACCATATTTGGCNGTTTCAGAAATAGAGAAACGCATNCCAGCCACACCCGACTCAATCATTAAGTCTACGATCAGTTTTAGCTCATGTAAGCATTCGAAATAAGCCATTTCGGGAGCATATCCAGCTTCAACAAGGGTCTCAAACCCGGCTTGAACCAGAGCGGAAGCACCNCCGCATAGAACTGCTTGCTCGCCAAAAAGATCGGTTTCGGTTTCTTCCTTGAAGGTTGTCTGTAAAATACCCGCATTGGCGGCTCCGACACCCGCTGCCCAAGCTAGGGCAATATTTTTTGAATCCTTCGAAGATCCCTTCAACACCGCAATTAATGCCGGGACACCCTTGCCTTCCTTGAACTGGGAGCGAACAATGTGNCCGGGGCCCTTCGGTGCNACCATGATAACGCTTACCCCACGGGGTGGCTTGATTAGATCGAAGTGGATAGCAAATCCATGGGTAAACAAAAGNGTCTTNCCTTTGGATAGGTTNGGTTTGATTTCNTTTTCATAAACCTCAGCTTGCTTCATGTCNGGNACCCCAATCATGATCACATCCGCTTTTTGGACTGCTTCNGCCACCTCAAANACTTCAAANCCNTGCCTCTTGGCCACTCGAATAGATTTGCTACCCTTGTAAAGACCTATGATGACCTTACATCCGCTATCTTTCAGGTTCAATGCATGTGCATGTCCTTGCGATCCATAGCCAATAACGGCAAGCGTTTTCTTTTTAATGGGCCCTATCTTGGCCTCTTTTTTTGTGTATACTTTAGCAGGCATAGCCATTTTCGTAGTTTTGGGTTAGTATTTTATTTTAGAAAAGGGAATTAGGACAATCAATCTTCGATCATACCTCGGCGAAGGGAAACGGTTCCAGTCCGAGCTAACTCGATTACACCAAAAGAATCCAACAAGCCAAGAAATGCCCTNATCTTGTTCTCATTTCCGGTAACTTCAACCACNAGGCTTTTCTTGGCGACATCGATAATTTTACCCCTAAAAACATCACANATTTGGGTGATTTCGGAACGAGTTTTCGAATTAGCTTCAACTTTTACTAAAACCAACTCACGACCTACACCTTCATCGCCAACAAAATTTTCCACTTTGATCACATCGATTAATTTATCCAATTGCTTGATGCANTGGTCTAAGGCTTTCTCATTACCGTTTAGGGTAGCCGTAATCCTGGACCTTCCATCCATATGAGTTGGGCCAACATTAAGGGTATCGATGTTGAAACCCCGCCCGCTGAAAAGTCCGGCGATTCGAGCCAAAACACCAAACTTATTTTCGACAAGGACGGAAATTACGTGACGCATTTGAAATTTTGAGAGGGTAAAGGGTGGTGGACGGCACAGGACTCGAACCTGTGACCTACTGGGTGTAAACCAGTCGCTCTAACCAACTGAGCTAGCCATCCGATGAAATTAAAAGAAACGCTTAACAATAATGGGCAATGCTCCCGTGGCAAGCGTGAATCATTCCTCGATGGATCGAACCTGAACACGAATTTTCTTCGGGCCCAATTTTGGAATTGGCAAAGAGCTCTTCTTTCGAGAATCAACTTGAGGAGAAGATAAATTTGGGGTGGGCGGAGATGAATCTCGGGGCGGGGATTTCGCTTTTGAAGGTACTTTTCCTGGGCCAATCCGATAATTGGAAGGTAATTGGGGCAAATTCCCAGCTCCGGGTGATGGAAATTTGCTTGCGGGTAGATCGTTGAGACTGGAACCAGCCCTCTGCACTGGAAAGCCAGGTTCTGCCGACCTCCCCTTTCTAAATTGAAAACGATTAATATCTCGAAGAGAGAGATTATTTACTTTTTCCATCCATTCATCCATACGTTGGTTGAGCTTGGCGTAGTATGCATCCCTGAACTCAACCGTTGCGGTGGAGGTGTATCTATCTTCAACCTCCATTCCACTGACTCTATTTTCTTCTCCAATAATTTTTCCAGGTATCTGGACTCTTTCATTTTCAACCTGATTAAGAGGAATTCTTTTCTTGATTAAACCATCAATATCTCGGGTGGTAAACCGCTTTCCTCCGAATGGAGAAAACCGAGTGGGCCATTCGTGAATTTTGATTCTCTTANTGAAGGCATCCGATAATCTTGGCGAGGAATAGAATTTACCAGAAAGATTGCTTTGCTTTCCTTCAAGAAAACCAAGCCTTTTTGTGAAGTCATTAGACTTTTGCTGAGCAAAAAGAAGGCTGCAACTTATCCAGAGTTTAAAAAATAAGTGAAAGGATAGCCTCGACAATTGGCAAATCTGCATGNATAAGAAAAAAATGAAATTTCTCCAATCTGGCAAGCGAATGAAGAAAACAAAATGAAATCTTATCTTAAGCTCTTGGAACANGTCNTGGAAAACGGTGTCAANCGCGATGATCGTACGGGTACTGGAACACGCTCGGTCTTNGGACACCAGGCAAGGTTTCGTCTCGATCAGACTTTTCCCCTGCTAACCACCAAAAAGTTACACCTTAGATCGATTATTTATGAATTACTCTGGTTTCTTAACGGGGATACCAATGTTAAATATTTGCAGGAAAATGGCGTCAGCATTTGGAACGAATGGGCCGATGAAAATGGNGAGCTTGGCAGGGTTTATGGAGCGCAGTGGACTGCCTGGCAAAAGCCAAATGGAGAACTCGTTAATCAAATCAATCAAGTAATTCAGTCAATTTCGGATAACCCGGATGGAAGAAGGCACATCGTTTGTGCCTGGAATCCGGGTGAATTGGAACTTATGGCCCTGCCCCCTTGTCATGCTCTCTTTCAGTTTTATGTAGCTGAAGGAAAATTGAGCTGNCAACTTTACCAAAGGAGTGCAGACTTGTTTTTGGGAGTCCCCTTCAATATCGCTTCCTATGCTCTTTTGACCATGATGGTAGCCAAAATATGCAAATTACAACCTTATGAGTTTGTGCACACTTTTGGAGATCTTCATCTATANACCAATCATTTTGAGCAGGCAAAGCTCCAGTTAACTCGAGATCCCCGCCCCGGNCCAGTCATGAAAATTCATGGGGATCAGAAAANNATCACAGATTTTGAATTCGAAGATTTCGAATTNGAAANCTATGATCCACACCCTCCGATCAAGGCACCCATTTCCGTATGAAACAACCATTCAAAGCAATTGTAGCCGTTTCCCAAAATGGAGTAATTGGAAAAAATGGGGATTTGCCCTGGAGGTTAGCAGAAGACCTTAAATGGTTTAAGAAAATTACCATGGGTCATGTGGTTCTCATGGGAAGAAAAACCTGGGATTCCTTACCTTTTCCACTGCCTGGAAGAAAAAATTGGGTAATCAGCAGGAGCCTTGAAAAAAAAGAGGGCATGCAGGTCTTTGGCTCCATTGAAGAAGCAGAGGAAAACCTTGACCCAGAGGAACAAATTTTTGTCATTGGAGGGGGAGAAATTTATGCTCAAACCCTTGCTAAATGCAGAGAAATTTATGTCACTGAAGTTCTGCAGAGCGTGGATGATGGAGATGCATTTTTCCCGAGCATTGAGGAAGATTTTAAAGTGGAGGAAATCCTCGACGAAAATGAGGCNTTCATCTTACGCCGATGGNTCAGNAAACCTTAATAATAAGGNCGTAGNAACCAATANACCANAGGNCCGGTGATCGCAACATAGAGCCAAACTGGAAANACCCATCGAGTCATTCTCTTATGTTTATCAAACTGGTNAGTCAGGGCATAGGTAAGCGNCATCAAAATAAAAGGAAAACTTAAGGCAGCCAGAGCAATGTGAGTAAGCAAGATGATCAAATAAAAGATTCTTGNGGTTCCAACTTCTTCTTTTTCCATTTCACTAAGAATTCCATCCCCATTCTGATCTCCATAAATCGTAGCAGAGGTGGTGAAATGGTAACAAACATAAGAGAGGAGAAAAATCAGCGAACAGATCAGGGCGATGTAAATNAATCGCTGATGCAANNNAGCCTTTCTTTTTTTAATNGCTACAATCGCACCGAAAAGAAAAAACGCAGCCAAGGTATTNAGGAAAGCATGAAATGCAGGTAACGCACTCAGGTCGATACTTTCTGGGATCGGAATTTTTACCGATCTCATCATCCCTACCAATCCAAGGACAGCGATGGTTAGAACCCATACTAAAAGAGTAAGTTTTCGAGCTAAAGGCAAATTAGGCTCTTTGCTTCGAAATTCTCTAATCTCATTCATGGCACAAGGGCTTAAGAATCAACGAGCAAATTAAAAGGGATAAAAGTCTGACCTTCCTTATCCTTNAGCCGTATTTGAGCCCATAGGCGATAAATTCCTTCCCTAGGTGGAACAAAAGAAAAAGTTAAAGGGCCGGCATGNGCCTCTTCCAAGGAACGGGGTAANGTATCTTCGCTTGGATGCAGGTGAGCAAATCCATTCAGTTGCGGATCAAAAGCAACCATGTGAGCAAAAGCCCCCATCACTGGAGTCAATTCAACAGGAACCCCGTCTTGGTTTACCCCATTTAATTCAAGGGATATTTCGCTTCCAATTTTCGCCCGACCGCTTGTCTTCAAGGAAAAAGTTTGAGAGCCAATTTTTGAAATTAAATTTCCATCGATATTAATATTCTCTTTCGCTTGGCCCTGTACCTCAAAAGAGGCGGCAAGAAGAACTCGTCTCGGGCTCCGGATGGGGATAAAATCAAGAAAAACTTTGTAGGTTCCTCCCATTTCAGGGGTCATGGTAAACCTCCAAGTCCCATCAAATAATTCATCCGCAACCGGGTGCAAATGCTGATAGTCTTCAAGGCTTTGGTTGATTGCCATAAGATGAATTTTCTTGGTATGGCTGCGGGCAACATCTTCGGGCCCGAGTGGAGAACCATCAAATTGTTTAATGTTGATTTCGAACCTGCATGGTTGGCCGATAATCGGTTTATCGATTGGTTTAAATTCCAAATTCATGGGCCATTTACGAATCGAGAGGTCAACAAACTCAGCATCACCTGGGCCGCAGTAATCAAGTTCGCCTTCTAAATTGTACGATTCTTTATGTAAGAAATCACAAGGAGTAACTGGAGCAGAACGGATCAACCAATATACCAAAATAAATGGTATGGCTAATAACAAAGGTCTTCGAATGGTTTTGGGGGTGGAAGAGTTGGCCATAGTTTTATTATCCACTTATCCCTGATTGGGTTGTAAACGCGAGAGAAAATCTTTTACGCTCCAACTTTTACCAGGCACTTGGTAGGTAATTTGTCTCTTTGAATTAACGATCATGGTCCGCATCGTGTGGTCTAAGGGTAAACCATCCTCTTTCTTGCGGGAGATACCAAGCTGCCTGGTCAAATCGTCAATAACTGTTTTTCGGGCCGTCCCCAGTTTATAATTCGATTCATTCAAATCATAACCCCGGGCGTAGGTTTTTAAAACCCCAGGAGAATCGAATTCAGGGTCAAGTGAAACCGAAAGAAATTGAACAAACGGAATTTTAATTTTGGCACTTAGAGATTGTAATTGCTTCATTTTTCGGGTCGATGCCGGACACATCTCGGCAACAGAACACCGGGTAAATATAAAGTTCAACACCGTAGTAGATCCATCAAAAAATTCGCTTGTTAAGACCTTTCCATTCTGGTCGTACAAAGCGAAAGGGGGAACTTGATCGCCTACGGTTCTGATCACATCTTGTCCCATACTGAGAGTATCTCTCCGAAGTAATCGATTCACATTATTGAGACGAATGCGTTCTCCACGGTCATCAGGCCAAACATAATGAAGCAGGTGAGTTTTTCCTAATGATCCTGAATATGTCTCCTGCAATTTACCTCTAAAAATTTTATTTTGGAGAAGGAGTGAAAAATCTCCGGGTTGCACAACAAGTTCCAATTCTTGGGAAGGTGAAAGATCGAACTTTCTAGCTAAATCAGCCCCAGCTTGCAAAGCTTTAATTTTTACCACGCTCCTATTTTCATCTGCTTGCAGAAGTTCACCTCTAATTTCTCCTTCCGGTAACGATGACTTTTGCCCGGGGTTGCTGTCGATGCTACAAGCAGAAAAGTGGATTCCGGTGATAAAAAGTAAGAATAGATAAAAAGTTTGGATCAAGGATTTCACAACCCTCAGTTAATTCGCAGATTACAAACAAGCAATTAGAAAGCTTTGATTAAATTCTCGACGAGGGCAAAGGTTTTGAGAATCTTCAGTTGTAATTCTCAAATGGAACTACTATAATCGAACCCATCAGTTAATGGAGTCTTCCACTCCTTATAAGTTCAGCTTTCAATCTCTTATAAGTTTTAATTCACCTTGCTTGCCTCCTGATCAAAATACATTTTAATAATACCTAAACAACAACCCTGTGAACATCGGAAAAAACATTGCTGCAAAATCAAACCCAATTTATGGGTCAATGAGTGGTGTTTCCATGAGCGACCTGTACGAACTTACTAAACCCAGGCTCAGTTTGTTATCTGTATTCACCGCCTCCTTGGGTTATCTGGTCCATGATCCTTTCCGCAGCGATTTTTCTATTTTCATCTGCCTTACCCTTGGAACTGCTATGGCTGCCGCAGGNGCAGCCGNTCTCAACCAATGGATGGAAAGAAATGAAGATGCTCTTATGGAAAGGACCAAAAGCCGCCCGATTCCATCCAAGCTCGTTAGTCCCTTTACCGCCCTCATTTTTGGTATTTTTCTCTGTACGGTTGGACTTCTTATCCTCTGGGTAGGCACTAATCAATGGGCAGCTATTTTAACCTTTGCAACGGTTTCCATTTACTTATTGCTCTACACTCCCCTCAAAAAGAAAACCTCTTGGGCTATTGAGATTGGTGCAGTTTCCGGGGCACTTCCTCCCTTAGTTGGATGGGTAGCTGCTGCTAATTATCCTACGACTTATGGATGGATTCTCTTCGGGATTCTCTTCGCCTGGCAGCTTCCTCATTTCATGGCGATTGCTTGGAACCACAGGTTGGATTACAGCAAGGGTGGTTTTCAGCTTCATATTATGGGAGACGAACAAGGTAGAGCTTTATCACTGAAAAGTCTTTTTTACACTGTCATTCTCACAGTCTTTGTTTTTTGTCCCTACCTTTTTGAAATCAACCAAGCCAAACCTGGTAATTTCTACCTTTTCTCAGCCATTTTTCTCTCCTTATATTTACTTCTTCCAGCGATTCGCTTTTTTCTTTCATCGGATCGCGATTTTCATTCCAAGAAACTCTTCTTTGTTACCATTATTTACTTACCCTTACTGCTTTCTGCCTTGGTAATCGACCGCTACCTTTAATATGAACTATTTCAACCTCACTATGAGCAGATTATTTCAACCACTTTTACGTCTCTACTCAGCCCTTCTTTTTCTATTGTTGTACTCGAGTTGTTCCCGTGTTGATCACAAACAGTCTGCTTTAGACCCAAAGGGTTTGGTTTCGCAGAATCAGTATGACATATTTATGCTTTCCGTTTGGATCACTATTTTTCTTTTTTGTGCGGTAGGTGGATGCTTGCTCTATGTTCTCTGGAGATACCGTGCCAAAAATAAAGAAGATGCTATGGAGATTCCTCCTCAATCTCATGGTAACAGCAAGATTGAAGTATCTCTCATTTTGGCTTCCGCAGTTATTCTGGTCATCCTTGCAATCCCTACTTTACAGGGGGTAGTCCTTATGAATCGGGTTCCAGATGCCAACGACGAGGCAACCCTAAAAAAATTAAGCCTCGATCGAAGCCAGATTGAAGGTGCCATCACTGTCAATGTCACTGGCAAGCGCTTCTTCTGGATTTTTGAATATCCTCAATACGGAATCGTTACCGCAAACGAATTGGTTTTTCCGGCCAGTAAAGCGATTCGAATCAATTTGAGAACGGAAGATGTCATACACAGCTTCTGGCTTCCAAAACTTGCGGGCAAAATGGACTTGATGCCCGGCCAAGAAAATTTCCTTTGGTTTATCGCTGATCAGGAAAAAATTCGCTCCGGA
>NHDN01000033.1 GCA_002171765.1 Verrucomicrobia bacterium TMED60 | reverse complement strand
CCATGGAAAGAACCGGTTTCTCCGGTTCTTCTGCTTGATCCATGCCAAAAGATTGGGCAAGTACCTGAAAGGTTTCAAATCCATAAAAATCATCAGCATTGATCACCGCAAAGTCATTACCCGCTAAGCTTTCTCGTGCCGACCAGACTGCATGTCCGGTACCCCATGGACGAAGTCTTTCTTGCGGGCAATTAAATCCAGAAGGCAAATCGTGGATATTTTGATAGGCATATTCCACATCCAGAATATTTCGGTATTTCTCCCCTATCTGTCTTTCGAATTGCTCTCTCATCTCCTCACGAATCAAAAAAATAACTCTTGTAAACCCTGCCCGCCTGGCATCATGGATGGAGTAGTCCATCAAGGTCTCACCACCGGGACCAATTTTTTCAAGCTGTTTAAGGCCACCATAACGGGAACCCATTCCAGCCGCCAAGACCAGTAAGGTCAAAGGGGGTTTGATCTCAGAAGTCATTACGTAAGGCAAAAGATAAATAGCTCAAGATTTCAGTCGTCCGAATGGATTCCTGTCCATGTTGACGGGCTAATACTTCAGCAGCCCGGCCATGCCATTGTACTCCAAGACAGCAGGAATCTGGGATTGAATGGGAATTCTTGGCTAATAAGGCACCGAGAATTCCAGTTAAAATGTCTCCACTTCCACCACGGGCTAATGCAGAACTTCCCCCCAGACTGAAAATACAATTTTGGGATGACCAAATTTGAGTGTGTGACCCCTTAAGCACCAAGGTGCAATCCTGCTGGCTTATCCATTCATCCCGGGAAACTTGGTCAACAATCCGCTTCAGCTCACCCGCGTGTGGAGTAATTACCACCCGTTTTAAGTCGATAATCTTTTCAAGAATCTCAGCTTGTATGGCATCGGCATCCAACAAAACTGGACCTTTAAAAAAGTTGCATAGTTCTCGGACTAAGGCGAAGGTTTCCCTTTCCACACCCAGTCCAGGACCGGCTGCAAAAGCAGATGCTCGATTTGTAAACTGACGGATTTTCCCAAGACCTTCCAAGGCAAGACAACCGTTTGGAGTTTCTGGTAGCGGGATCCACATTGCTTCCGGTAATTGGGCCACAAAGGAAGCATGTAATGATTCTGGAATCCCCACAGTGAGCAAACCTACGCCTGCTTTGAGCGAGGCTTCCGCCGCCATCAATGCTGCCCCGCCCAGTTCTCTGGAACCAGCCAGTAAAAAAAGGTGCCCATGGCTACGCTTATCACCCTGCACGGAACGTAATCGACGCAGAGTCTGTAAAGCAGAAGGTCTTAAAACTCTTTGATTGATTTCAGGCTTTTTCATTGCTTGAAAGAAACCCAGGTCAAGATATCGAATTCTTCCGACAAATTCTGCATTTACAGGATCCAGCACAGGTTCTTTCACAATCCCAGTGCAATAGGTGAAATCAACCCGTAATGGGTTTTCCGTGCCTTGTCCGGTTACCCCAGTTGGAAGATCTACGGAAGCCCGAACCGCAACCTTATCAGATTGGTTGATCCAGCGAATTAAACTCGGAATTGGATCACGAAGTGGAAGTTTTGCCTGGATACCAAGCCATCCGTCAACCATTGCATGAAAAGAACCTTCTTCAGTTATCTTTTCCAATTCAGCCAATGAATCTGGGGAAGGATCGATTACTTGAAGCCGTTTTCCAGCCAACTCATTGAGTTCTTCCCACGCCCGCTGAGTCAATGGACGACAATCCTGCCACGGCTCCAAGGGAAGGAGTACCGCCCTGGCAGTAGGAATCGTCCTGAGGAATCTTTTGGTCGCAATCAGAGCATCTCCACCATTATGNCCTTTGCCAACCAGAGNCAGNATCCTTGGACGGTGGGGAATGGTTCTAAGTTCGCGCATATCCCGAAGCAGAGCATCCCCGATNCCTTCACCTGCCCGNGTCATCATCTGCCACTCTNGTTCNNNATCGGATTCAAAAAATTCCTGTTCGAAATCAAGGCTTTGTTCACAAGTAAGAACAGGGTCTGTGGGTAATGAAATCATATGCAAATCAAAATTACAATGGCACTGGCTACAGATTCCAGGTGGGTCAGGCTAATCAGAGCCNGGTTTGCNCCTTTAGACTNGAGGAGCTTTAATCCACGATCCGAAAAATGAAGAATCGGTTCGCCCNCTTTTCCATGTNTGACTTCAGCATCCAGCCAGCCAAATTCNNCACCTAGTCCGGTACCNAAAGCTTTCGCGGTTGCTTCCTTGGCAGCAAAACGNGCCGCGAAGAAAGGAGCGGAGTCNGCTTTATCCTNGCAATANGCCTGCTCCTNAGNAGAAAAAACCTTGGTAATAAAATGATCCCCATGTTGTGCCAGAGAATCATGAATTCTAGAAACTTCAATTTGGTCNATACCNACCCCCANGACATTAGACCCNNGAGGAATGACNGGGGGCTCCATCAATGATTCAAACGGTGACGCATTGTGGCCACCGCCTCCTTAAAGCCATGGGTAATCGAACGCGAAACAATACTATGACCAATNTTGAATTCNTAGACCTTNTCAAGTTGCTTGGCCCCTTCCACATTATCGTAATTGATNCCATGNCCAGCATTNACCCGGAGNCCCAAGGATACTCCTAATTCCATTCCTTTTNGNAAAATCATNAATTCTTTTTCACGCTCGGATTCATGGTACCAAGCCCGNGCAAAGCTACCGGTGTGCAACTCTACCCAAGGAGAACCGATNTGAGCGGATGCTTCNAATTGCTTGNGATTGGGATCAATAAACATACTGGTGGGAATACCNGCATCCGTAAAGGCCNCCACNGCTTCTCNGGCACGCNCCATGTTAGATACAATATCCAGTCCTCCTTCGGTGGTTACTTCCTTACGATTCTCAGGAACGAGGCAAACACTTTCTGGCCTAAGTGATAAAGCCAGCTCCACCATTTCCGAAGCGAGAGACACTTCAAGGTTAAGGCGAGTCTTCATCTTCTCCTGGTATCTTTGAACATCTTCGACTTGAACATGCCTGCGATCTTCTCGAACATGCATCGTAATACCGTCAGCCCCCGCTTCTTCCGACAACCATGCAACGCGGGCAGGATCTGGCTCAACAAATTTGCCAAATGTAATCGATTCATCNCGATAGCGTGCCTGCCTGAGGGTAGCGATATGGTCAACATTTACTCCAAGTAAAATCATAAANAAGAAACATCATAAAAGGATTTCACCAGAAACTCAATTGACTTTGTTCNTCCGCNGACTNGGACCCTTTGGNTTCCTTTAACAAGTTACGAATAAANCGGGGGCGATGATGCTGGGTCGGNCCGAGTTCCTGCAAAGCGTTGAGGTGTACCGGTGCTCCATAGCCCTTGTTTGAATCAAATCCATAATTTGGAAATTCCAGATGAAGTTTTCGCATAAATCGATCGCGCGTAACCTTNGCCATCATCGATGCCATCGCGATCGAAAGTGAAATACTATCCCCTTTAACCAGCCCCTGGTGCNGGATTGGTAATTTTTTCATCGGACGCCCATCCACTAAAACAATCCAAGGTTGCTTGGCTTTGCATCCAACTTCCAACCATTCAGGGGATGATTGCTCAAGNGGTTTCCATAATCCATCNCTTTTCTGAGAAAGCTTTTTCATTGCTCGCTCCATCGCCAAACAAGTAGCCCCTACGATGTTGTACTTTTCTATCTCTTGGACCGAGGCTTCTCCAGTACTNGCAATCAATGCACTTTGATCTGCAAGTTTGATCACTCGGGCATAAAGCTCTTCCCTTTTGGCCTCGTTAAACTGTTTAGAATCATTCATTTCCTCGGTGATCTTCCTGTGTTTAGCCTCACGAAAAAAAGAANTGCTCAGAAGAACCGCACCTGCTACGACCGGTCCAGCCAAACAACCCCGACCGGCNTCATCCACCCCAACGATTCCTTGCTGGCCTTTTGCCAATTTTCGATCATGGGTCCACCTGGGATTTGGCATNAGAAAGTGNTTACTTTTTTTTCCATTTCGGATTCCAAGCCTTCTTTACAGGNGGTATCTTTCCCATCGCCTCATATGCGGTCTTAAAATGCATCTTGCAAAATTCATGCATTTTAGCCTCTCCGAATCTGGAGAATAGCTCGCCCGCGACCTCCTTGGCCTGAGCCCCGGATCCCTTGGGGATTGTACGACCGGCAAATTCTTCAAGTTTTTTCATTTGTTGAAGCCAAGTTGCTCGTGCAATAATNGAGGCAGCNGCTACCACCGGATCNGATTCCGCCTTGGTNCTCATCTGCAGTTCNAAACTTCTATCTTCGACATATTTTTGTACGAGTGGTTGCTTGGTGAATTGATCCAGCAACCCCCATTTTGGTTCTCGCAGGTCAAGAGCATCATTGAGGGCTCTACCGTGCAACCAAGCAAGTAACTTATTTAGATTCTCTCCAAATTTCAGATAAAGTTCATTATACTTCACCATACTCGTAAACGCGGTTTTGATTACTACTCCCTGGGTCATGGCGATCTGTTTAGCCATCTTCATAATCGCCCCATCGGTAATCGTTTTACTGTCTCGAATGCCCTTTTCCATCCAAAATTTCACCATATCCCCATCCGCAATTACACAAGCTGAAACCACCGGACCAAACAAATCCCCTTTTCCACTTTCATCCAAGCCTGCATGGGGCTCAAACCATTCAGGGTTATTGACCTCTTCGTATCCCAATAAGAATTCCCCGGTTACTTTGGGTTCNAGAATATGGGTAACAAAATCTTCCGTACCTTTTCCTTGCACCACCAGTTTACCACTTTCATAAGCCACGACTTTTACCCCATNTCCATCAAANGCATGACGGGCATATTTCACTTCCCGTGTGGACCACCCCAGGGCATGCAGAACTTCACCGAGCTTGTCTACCTGTTCCGAGGACAGCTTCAGGTTGTACATCGACTTTTTCTTGGTACTNTCATTATCTTTATTTTGAGCCAGACTTGCCATCATGGAATTATCCATGAAAAAGAGATGAAGAAAACGCAACCGCCAAGCATGAAAAATCATCGATCAGAATATAATCTGAAAAAACCGGAAGATCTCCATAACTTCCGTTCCTCGATTCTTTCGTGGTATCGATTGCACAAGAGGAATTTACCTTGGAGGAAAAGTCCAAGCCTTTACAAGACCGTCGTTTCTGAATTTATGCTTCAGCAAACCAGAGTCGTAACCGTAATCCCTTATTTTGAAAATTGGATAAGAAATTATCCGGACTTTCTCTCTCTAGCCAAAGCATCTGAAGATGAGGTTCTCAAATCTTGGGAGGGCTTGGGCTACTATTCTCGCGCCCGGAATCTTCATAATTTAGCCAAAATTGTAAGCTCTTGGAAAAAGGTGCCTGAATCCATGGAAGCATGGAAAGCATTGCCTGGGGTTGGGCCCTACATTGCTGCTGCGGTGACTAGCATTGCATTCCAGAAAGCGGAGGCTGTATGCGACGGGAATCTGGTTCGGGTACTCACCCGAATATTTTCCATAACTGAAAAATTCAAGGACGGGGCAACCGCTCAAAAAAAATTACAAACTACNGCCCAGTCTTTAATNGATCAGGATCATCCCGGGGATTTTAATCAGGCCATGATGGAATTGGGTGCAATNCAATGCTTTCGGCAGTCTCCCANTTGCCTAACTTGTCCGGTTTTAANTTTTTGTANCAGTGGGCAAGNAGGAGCAGCGGAGCAATTTCCTAAGCTCGAAAAAAAGAAAAAGAAAAAGAAATCGATTCACCGATATTGGATTGAGTCCGAGAAGGGGTTGCTTCTCTTTTCAAACCCTCGTTCCAAAAAAAGGTTATCCGGTATCTATGAGCTTCCTGAATGTATGCCTTCCAGTATGAAAAATAAAAAAGGGGCGGAAAAAATTCTGCTCACCAAAAAACGAACGATTGGAAATGTCGACTATCTTGAGAAGATCATTGAAATTTCAAATTATGCGGAAAATGAAATAGAACTGGAATGCGGATACCGCTGGGCGTCGAGGAAAGAAATCAATAAACTGACCCTATCTGGACCGCATCGAAAATGGATTCAAGAAATCCTCGATTGAAAAACTCGAAGTAAATGCATCGTCCATCGCCAATTTTTTAAGATTAATTCCGACAGCATTACATTGAAATATGCTTATGAACTCGCACATGATCCCATCATGATGAGCCCATGATTTCAGGCATTCGATAGCCAAACCCGGGGCCATGGAGAGAGGAAATATTCAAGACCCCATTCCTTCGGCGATAAAGCTCTGGGTGAATGCGTGCCTCCCTCGAAGATGCCTCCGGATAAAATTGCATCGCGTTGCTTTCAACCCCCATGATTGTACCGGCGTGGGCTCCAAGCAGTACATGGGGTACTTGGGCAAGCATGGGATTGGTTAAATCCTGCACCATAATATCCATACCATGGGCCTTGGCCCAGCAAAGTGAAAGAATTGCCCCGGTCTGAGTCTTGCAAGTTTTGAGAGCCACGCCAGTCCAACCGAGTTCTCGCCCCAACCTGATGTGTAACCAATCATGGGCACTTTCATCCATAAACAATGGCTTTCGTACTGAAACGGAACGAACATCAATCCGGTTCTCTNCTAAATCATAAGGAAAAGGCTGTTCCACATAGAGGATTCGGCGGTGGGTGGGCNAGTGTTNCCNTTTCAGCTGNTCCAAGATTTGATTCACATAAGCCGGATCAGTAACGGTACAATTAAAGTCAACAGTCAGGTGATCGACCTTCATTTGCTCCGCGATCCGCCCAATGCTTAAAATTCTCTGAAAATCCCAATCCGCATCATTNCCACGCANCTTAATCTTCAGGCAATTCAAGCCGTCTCTCTCAATCCATTCTCGAAGATGAACCGGGTATCCGTCTTCGGGNTCGCTGCCATTCAGATCAGATGGATCNAGGGGATCTAANCCACCCACCAAGTGCCANACTGGAATATCATTCCTTGGATTAAGCACNAGNAAGTCAGCNGGATATCGNTTTCGGAAGGAAAAATTGGTATTTGGAGCAGGATCTAAAAAAGCGGAAAGATCCGTAGATAGAAATTCCGGCTGGTAAGTCTGATAAGTGGGCACCGAATGAAGCACCCCATATGCATCGTGTAAAGCCAAGTCGAAGCTGGAGGCGCACACCAGGGCAGCAAGCCAAGGCAAGGGCTCAGAAGCAGATCGGTTCGATTGGTTATAGCTTTTCAAGGCCATCGGTAGATCCTTCATGATCAAGCGGTGACCTATTTCCAGGCAATGCCCCCAACTTTCGAAATCGGTCCAGCGTTTGGATAAATAAGTTGAGAATTCAATCAGAGCTTGATGGCGTTCTGCATAGGGNAATTCCGAGGGCCAAACCCATTGCACACTTAGTGGAGTCTCCCCCCACCCCTTTGCTTTNGAACCGTTTCTGCCTTCTACTTCNATGCAGACCCGGGAACAGGTAACCGAAGCAAGTACTTCGGTACCAAATTTTAATGGAACCCTAGTTTGGACCGGAATGAAGTCCAAAGAAAGACCCCGAATTAATACATCGTAGGAACAAGGCATCGCCCTCTTATGCAGAATAAATTCTGGAATTCGTCAAACCTGAACAATTTTTGCTTCGCAACAAACCTTGGTCAACTCTATANAAGGAGAGTAATTATGGACGGTGATTTAATTGGACTGTTTGCCCTACTGCTAGGGTTGGAACTTATTCTGGGCGTGGATAATGTCCTGGTTATTGCNATCCTCGTATCCCGCCTCCCTAAAGAGAAACAAAATTCCACCCGCAATTTCGGACTCATTCTCGCACTGGTGGCTCGAATTCTAATGGTGATTGGAGGTTTGCAATTGGTGCAATTGACCGAACCAGCCTTTTCTTCGGCCCCCCTTTGGTTCCAGTATTCCTGGCGCGACTTGGCCCTGTTAGTCGGGGGACTCTTTCTGATATGGAAAGCGGTCAAAGAAATCCACGCTACGGTAGAGCTTGAACACCATGAAAGTAAGACCCAGGCAAAAGATACTTTTTTCGGGGTAATCACCCAGATTGTAATTCTCGATATCGTCTTCTCCCTGGACTCGGTGATCACCGCAGTCGGACTTACGGATAATCGATGGGTAATTATTGTGGCGGTATTGCTTTCCTTCGCGGTCATTTTATTTTTTGCCAAGCCCATTGGTGATTTTATTTTAAAGCATGTCGCCTTGAAGATTCTGGCTCTTTCTTTTTTGATCGTTATCGGAATTACTATTTTCCTTGAAGGTCTGGGTAAGGAGGTTGAGAAATCTCTCATTTACGCCCCCATGGGTTTTGCATTGCTCATTGAAATGCTCCAAATGCGACGCGGGCACAATTTGNCCAAAATTAAGAAAGGCGAGGAATAATTCCTGAATAAGCCCATGAGAATAATCATCCCCTCTTTNATTTTTGCCTGCTGTNCAGCCTTGGTTCAAGGATTTGATCATCAGAATATTACTTTGCGGGGAAATCTGCTCAATTCCATGACCGTCTTCGAAAAAAGTCAAAAAGGTCGGGTTGCATTTATGGGGGGCTCCATAACCGAAATGGATGGTTACCGCCCGATGGTGATGGAATTTTTAAAGAGCCGATTTTTAGAAACCGAATTTGAATTTATAAACGCCGGAATTTCNTCGACCTGTTCAACCACTGGAGCTTTTCGTTTGGAGCGCGATGTTCTCTCAAAGGGACCGATCGATCTTTTCTTTTTAGAATTTGCAGTCAATGACGATCAAGATGCCGGTCATCGTTGGAAAGCCTGTATTCGGGGGATGGAGGGAATCATCCGTAATTTACGAACTCAACACCCACGGTCAGACATTATTGTTACTTTTTTTGTGAATCCAAACATGCTTGAGATTCTTATGAATGGAGAAATTCCCCGCTCCATGGGTGCTCACGAAACGGTCCTTCGAAAATACAAAGTCTCCCGTATTCACCTTGCCCGCGAGCTTGCCTCGCAAATAAGCGAAGGCACTTTTGGCTGGGAAAAGTTTGGCGGAACACATCCGAAGCCGGCAGGCAACCGGCTTTGTGCGGAAATGCATATTAAACTACTTGCCCGTGCTTGGTCAGGAACGGCTCCCGTTCTACCCCAAAAGCATTTCCTTCCCCCGGAACCACTGGATGAGTTTAGTTATTTCAGAGGGCGATTCTTTTCGCCTTCCCAAATCAATTTAAGCAAAGGCTGGTCATATTCCGAACCTCTCTGGACAGAAATTAAAGGGGGTAAACGCAACCGCTATATGAATCGCCCTCTGCTTCATGCATCTTTTCCCGCCGCTCCTTTGAATTTCGAATTCTCAGGGACGGCAATAGGTGCTTTTGTTTTAGCAGGTCCAGATGCTGGATCGATTAGGTATGTAATCGATGGCAAAAAGAGGGGGAAAGTTGATCTTTATCATCCCAATTACAGCAAAGGACTCCATTATCCAAGGAGTGTAATCTTTGCTCATGACCTNGCTCCAGGNCCGCATCAAATTATCATTCAACCACAAACATCGAANGAAGNCCGAAATACGGTCCGCCTTCTCGAGTTCTGCCTCAATTAATTCTATGAATCAACATCCATTTTTGAATCCTGGACCTTATCCCGACTGGTCTAAATTAACTTCGGACCGGATCCGAACCGATCTCACCCTTGCCTTGGAGCAGGCAGAGTTAGAATTGGAGAAATTACGTAAGCTCGATTCGGATTCCATCCATTTTGAAAATACCATTAAGGCGATGGAGCGGTCCACGCTTCAACTGAACGAAGCATGGGGTTTGGTGGTACANTTGGACAGTGTTTGTAATTCTCCTGAACTTCGGGAAGCCCATAACGACATGCTTCCAGCCATCAGTGCATTTCAAGCCAAGATCTCTTTGGATCCGGAGTTATGGAATGCNGTCAAGACCTTTGCCCAAAAATCAGAAAGTGAAAACCTGGAACCTGTTGACCGTCGATTGCTGGATGAAATTGTCCAGGACTTTGAAGAATCAGGTGCCGATCTACCTGAAGAGAAAAGAAATCGCTTNCAGGAGATTTCGAGTGAACTCGCAAAAGCCACCCAGACATTCTCTGAACATGTCCTGGATGCGACCAATGCATGGAGTATAACCGCCACTGAAGAAGAGGAGCTAGCCGGTCTTCCCGAGAATGCCAAAACCGCTGCCCGCCAAACAGCCATTGAAAAATTAGGAGAAGAAAAAGGGGCAAACAGCTGGGTTTTTACCTTACATGCACCATCCATGCTCCCAGTTTTACAGTACGGTGACAATGAAGATTTAAGAAGGGAAATTTGGACAGCTAGCGATAGGCTTTGTGTCGATGAACCCTTCCAGAATGAACCCTTGATTCGTGAGATTCTAAAGTTGAGGCAAGAGCGGGCAGAGATTTTAGGCAAGGATAACTTTGCGGATGTTGCCCTGGCCCGCAGGATGGCAAAAANCGGGGGTAAAGCCAATGCATTCGTTGATGAAATCCTGGATAAAGCACTTCCTTTTTCCGAAAAAGAAAACCAGGAGCTGGAAACTTACAAAGCAGAAAAGACCGGAGGCCCAGTGGAATGGATGCAACCTTGGGAAGTTGGATACTGGTCTGAAAAATTGAAAAAAGAAAGGTATGATTTTGATGATGAAGACTTGCGCCCTTACTTTCCAATCCAGTCAGTTCTNTCCGGCATGTTCGAGCTGGTAACCAGAATTTTTGGACTAAAAATTGTAGAGCGTTCAACGAAATCCGGGGAGGGTGATCACCGAATTGAGGGAGATGAACAAGAAGCGATTTCAGTTTGGCATCCAGAGGTCAGGTTTTATGATCTGTTTGACGACCAGAAGAATAAGCTACTCGGATCCTTTTACGCCGACTGGCACCCCCGAGCAAGCAAGCGCGGAGGAGCCTGGATGAATTATTTACGAACGGCAGAGAATGAAGGAGAAACTCATCTTGGACTAATTTGCGGAAACCTTACCGCTCCCAATCCCAATACTCCGGCCCTGCTGACCCATTATGAAGTGCAGACCGTTTTCCATGAATTTGGACACCTGCTTCACCACCTATGTGGAGAAGTGAAGCACCCGAGTCTTAATGGGGTCAATGTTGCCTGGGACTTTGTGGAGCTTCCTTCTCAAATTATGGAGAATTGGTGTTGGGAAAGGAAGAGCCTGAATCTTTTTGCCCGACATTATGAAACGGGAGATACCATTCCCGCAGAACTTTTTGAAAAAATGCTCCGGGCCCGTAATTTCTTTGAGGGGAACGCCACCATTCGCCAAATGGCATTCTCAAAACTTGACCTCTTCCTTCATCGTGAATGGGCCAAGGATATGCATGGTTCTCTCGAGGAAGTATTACAGCAAGAGCTCAGTGCTTACTTGCCCAAAAGAAAGTCAACTCCTCGCACTATCGCTTTACGATTCAGTCACCTTTTCAGTAGTCCTATTGGGTACGCGGCGGCTTATTATTCTTATAAATGGGCCGAAGTATTAGACGCAGATGCCTTCACCCGCTTTCAATCAGAAGGAGTTATGAACCCGGATACAGGAGCCGATTTCCGTAGGGAAATCCTGAGTAAAGGGAATTCGGAAGCGCCTGACCAACTCTTCCGGAATTTCATGGGTCGAGAACCTCAGCCTGATGCCCTCCTCCTTCGCAGTGGATTATCTTAATTCGCCCCTCTATAAACGAACCTGTATTTCCCAGTAATTTTTCATGTCAACCAAACCTCAAGTTCTCGCCTGGATCACCTGTGACTCCGTTTATGTTGACCCTGCCACCGGTAAGCATACCCTGCTGGGCATCTTTTCAAACCTGAGGGCTAAAGAATTCCCAGTAGTACATCCACGGATGATCTGGTTTCTTTCCTTTTCCGATCTTACCAAGGGAAAGCATCAACTTTCCATTTCTATTGGTATTCCGATGTCAGAAGAGAATCCCAGGCAAATCATTCAGAAAGAATTTGAATCTCCCGGGCCCCACCATCGAATCAANTTAATCAATGATATCCAAAGATTAAAATTTGAAGAACCAGGGAATTATTCCATTCTGATCGAAATCGATGATCAGGTTGTGCTGGCTAGTACCTTCCCACTTACCTTATATACCCAATAAAAACAGTTTGAAAATTCTCTCGCTTTTCAACACCCAGTTTTCCCTTTTCTGCTTGGGTTTAATTCCTATTGGCACCTTGCCAGCGAAGCAGGATTTCCCCGAGCCTTTTGTTGAAATATTGGAAGGCTGGACCATTGAGTTCGGACAAGAATTTCAGGACTCTAAGCATAAGAAGCTCTTTCAGCAGACCAAGAAAGCCCTAGCTAATCACTTGCAACGAATTATTTTTTTACTGCCTCAAGAAAAGCACCAGGAATTACAGAAGCTTGTAATCCGGGTGGACTATCAGCACGAACTTTCTAATATGCAGTACCATCCGAGTCAGGGATGGCTGAAAAAGAACGGCTACGACCCAAGCCTTGAAAAACGCGTCCATGTCCCCCGTGCCCGCCAACTATTGGAACGAGCCACTTGGTTGAAACATCCCTATGTGATCCTCCACGAACTCGCTCATTCTTATCATGATCAAGTACTCAATTTTGAAAATGAAGAAATCAAGCTTGCTTACCAAAGAGCAGAAAAAGAAAAACTCTACGAACGAGTTCTTTTATTTCGGGGAGGGATGACTCGGCATTATGCCCGCACGAACCACAAGGAATTTTTTGCTGAAATGACAGAGTCTTATGTGGGGGTGAATGATTTCTTTCCCTTTGTTCGAGCTGAACTTAAGCAACATGACCCGAAAACGTTTTCCCTGATGGAAAAAATTTGGGGGAAGTTCTGACTTTTTCCCATGGTATCATTTCATAAAAAGATATCGTAACAATGCATCTTGAGTCGTTGCCTAGCATCCGATAAAATCTAAATTTATGGTAGATCGCATTGAATCCAATAGTTCCGAATCTTCACGTCTTTTGGTCGTAGGTTCGGTTGCATTTGATAACGTAATCACCCCTTATGGTGAAAAAGAACACATTTTAGGAGGGGCTGCCTCTTACTGCTCTCTGGCCGCAAGCTACTATGCCCAAGTTAGAATGGTTGGCGTTATTGGTAATGATTTTGGCGAAGAACACCTCGATCGTCTCCGTGCCCGGGGCATTGATTTAGAGGGTGTCCAAAAAGATGATTCCGGTCCCACTTTTTTTTGGAAAGGAAAATATCACGAGAACTTCAATCGAAGAGACACCTTAGACATTCAACTTAATGTTTTTGAAAATTTCCGGCCTGATCTCCCAAATTCCTACAAGGACTCTGCATTCGTTCTTTTAGGTAATATTCACCCAGCCCTGCAAATGCATGTACTGGATCAACTTCAGGGAGATCCCTTTGTACTCGCTGACACCATTGATCTTTGGATTGAAATGGAAAGAAATGCCTTACTGGATCTAATCCAAAAAGTTAGCCTTTTTGTAATCAATGATACCGAAGCCGAAGAGTTGACCAACGAAAACAATATCATTCTGGCCGGTCAAAAACTTCGGCAAATGGGCCCCCAATCAGTCATCATCAAAAAAGGCGAACATGGAGCCATTCTCTTTCATGAAGATGGAATGTTTGCCCTTCCCGCTTTCCCGGTTACCGATTTACGGGACCCAACCGGTGCAGGAGATTCTTTTGCCGGTGCTCTCATGGGTCGATTGGCTTCTCGAAACCGCTCCGATTTCAATGCCATCAAAGAAGCAATGATTTATGCAACTTGTACGGCCAGTTTAACCGTGGAAGCCTTTGGATGTGATCGCCTCGAATCAGCCGGGGTGAACGCAATCAAGGAAAGAGCCCATAGCTTACAGGGCCTAATCTCGATCGATTGAAATTTTCTGCAAATGGGTCGGTTCCATTGAAAAGTTCCGAGAAGGAATGGACCGTCTTTAAAAGTATGCCCTTGGGGTACTTGGACTTTTCATCTGATCAGCTTGTTCAGAAAGGTAAGAGAGGTCTCTGAAAATCGAGCCAAACCATCAACTATTGCCTAAATCTTNCGTGAAGAAGGCAAGAAACAGCTACCTACCTTCAGTTGAAGTAATGGAGCAACTTCTGAAGTGGAACTAGGCCTTTTTCCACCCTTGATGAAGAGCAACAATGGAAAAAGTAAGGGCTTCATGCTCAACCCTCTCGAAACCAGATTNCTGAATTTCTTNGGCTAAGCCTNCCCGGTCCGGGAACTCAGATATGCTGGAACCCAAGTAAAGGTAAGCATCCCTATCACCGGTNACCAGTCTTGCNAGCCAGGGTAAAATTCCTTTNAGGTACANNTAGTAAAAGGGCCGGAACCAAAAATAAGGCTGACTAAATTCAAGAACCATCAGACGGCCTCCTGGTTTTAAAACCCTTAACATTTCCGATAAACCAAGTTCTCGATCAGCTAAGTTCCGCAATCCAAATGCAATGGTAATCAAATCGAAGGATTCGTCCGGNAATTCCAAGTCNAGNCAATCTCCNANCAGAAATTGGTTTNNTTCCTTCTCTANATTTTGTTGATCCCGCTTNCAACGCGCTCGNTCAAGCATCGGTTCGCAAAAGTCAACCCCGGTAATTTTAACCTTAGCAGACAGNCCATAGCGTAAAGCCAAAGCAACATCTCCACTTCCGGTTGCCAGGTCAAGAATCTGATCATGAGNTCCTTGTCTTGCTTGCTTGACTAGTTTTCTCCTCCAAAGAAAATCTATCCCACCAGATAACAAATGATTAGCCAAGTCNTAGCGTGGGGCCACGCTGGTAAAGGTATCGCGAACCGCGACAGGATCAGGTCCGCTCACTCGGAAACTTCTTTTTTATCAAAACTTTCAACTACCCAGCGGGAGAGTTCCTTGTCTGGGTCATCAATTACTTTTTTATCAATGACAAAATCCTTCTTTCCAGTCCTTTGTGAAATAATTCCAAGTCCATGCTCAAAATCTGAAAATTTCTTTTCACAAATTGCCCGAACGGATCGATTACTAGCCATGGCTTCCTTGACCACTGCCACTTTTGCCGGCTTTCGAAACTTGAGCTCATAACCATAATCACGCTTAAAAGAAGTAGTAAACCGGTCCACATCTTCCAACATTGAATCATCGAGTTGTTCCCGATTTTCCTCCATTAATTGAGTTAAACTAGACTGAGGGTCTTCGATCAATTCTCCATCCACGGAAAAAGTACGAATTGGGGTTGAAGGAAGTTCGAATTTAAAATCCCGAAAGGTTCTCTCCAGAATCGTAACCAAACCACGGGCACCCGTCTTTTCATGAGCGGCGAGTTCAGCGATCTTTTCAATCGCATCCGCAGAAATATTGAATTTGATGTCATAGCCCCCAAAATCATCACGGTATTGCTCAAGTACATTCCCTTCGGATGAAAGAAGAATTTCGGCCAAGTCCTCCTTGGTTAATTCATCACAAGANACGCGTACCGGTAATCGCCCAACAAACTCAGGCTCGAAACCATAATTAATGAAGTCACGGGTCTCCGCATTGGATAAAAAACTGGATACTGGGCGCTCCGCTGCATCTCCTTCTTCAGCCGACCCAAACCCAATACGGTTGAGATCAAGACGCTTCTTTACATCTTCTGCAAGTTGGTCGAAAGCACCACTTACAATGAACAAAATATTCTTGGTGGAAATACTGCTTTTCTGAGCTTTCCCTCCTTTTTGCATTTCCATAAATGCTTTCATCTGCCCCATCATATCTTGAGGCGATTGTAAATTCACCTCGGTCTCTTCCATGAGCTTGAGTAAATTTATTTGTACACCTCGTCCAGAAACATCCCGCCCAGAACGAGATGCTTCGGAAGCAATTTTATCAATTTCATCGATATAAATAATGCCATACTGGGCGAGTTCCACATCTCCATCGGCAGACTTNACCAGATCCCGAACTAAATCATCAACATCATAACCAACATAGCCAGTCTCCGAAAATTTAGTGGCATCTGCTTTTACAAACGGGACCCCAATTAGTTTGGCCACATTACGCATCAAAAAGGTCTTCCCCACCCCTGTCGGGCCGAGCAAGAGAACATTGGGTTTTACATATTCTGCTTGATCAGCGGTTGCATCCGCAAGACAGCGGCGAACATGNTTGTAGTGATCGCAAACAGCTACCGAGAGGACTCGTTTGGCCTGTTCTTGCTTAATTACAAAGCGGTCTAAGTAGTCCCTGATCTCCTTAGGTCTTCGATCGAAGCTGCGAATGGACTCCAGTTTTTCATCCCTGGACAAGTCATCTTCCGGAGGTTTTACTGGGTCTCCTCCACCTTTTCCACCCTCTTTTTCTTCTTTCGCTTGATCCTTCATTGACTGCATAAAAGGAGCAAAAGCAACCTGTACATTTTTATTATTTAAGAGGTCACGAAGCTGTTTTTGAATATCTTCAAGTGGGTTTTCGTCTTCTTTCTTTGGCATTTTGAATTAAATTAAAATTGACAGGTCATTGATGTATGGGAATTTATGAAATACTACTACCCTAACCCTAACACAACACTCTTTCAAACAGTTTCCCCATCATGTCCAATAATCTGACCAAAAGAGAAATCGTACAAAAAATTTACGAGACCCATAATTTCAATCATAAAGATGTTACTCGAATTGTACAAAAGACCCTTGATTGCATCATGGAGGGCTTAACCAATGGTAAGAACATCGAACTTCGAAACTTCGGAGTTTTTGAGCTTCAGGTTCGCAAGCAACGAGTGGGTAGAAACCCGAACCAACCAGAAACGGATGTGGTAATTCCCAGACGAGCGGTTGTTAAATTCAAGGCTGGCAAGGAAATGAAAGCAGGCTTGGACAAACTGGATCTTGACCAGTTCTAATTCGTAAAGCGTAAGATGTTCGAAACCCTTCCCGGCTTTCGGGATTTCCCTCCCGAGGCATGTTCTCGTAGAAATCACCTGTTTCGAGTTTTCCGTACGGTGGCTCGGGCATTTGATTTTAAGGAATATGATGCCCCCATCCTTGAACCCTTGGATTTATATGTGGAAAAATCAGGAGCGGAAATCGTGGGTCAGCTTTTTCATTTTATGGACAAGGGTGATCGNCCGGTTGCCTTGCGTCCAGAATTGACTCCAAGTTTAGCCCGCATGGTNGCAGCTCAGGCAAATTCCCTACCCAAGCCAATTAAGTGGTTCAATGTGGGGGAACACTTCCGCTACGAAAGGCCACAAAAAGGAAGAGGCCGTTCCTTTTATCAGTTCAACGCCGATCTGCTTGGAGAAATAAATGTATCCGCGGATGCAGAATTGATTGGTCTGCTCGTTGCCATCTTCGAAACCCTAGGCTTGAGTTCAAATGATTTTAGAATTCGTTTAAGTGACCGAGCCACATGGGTTGCCTTGCTCAATGGTCTTGGCGTAAGCGAGCAAGCCCGACCTGCAGTGCTTAATGCAATCGATAAAAGCGGGCGCCGGAAACCGGAACAAACCATGGAGTCGTTAAATGAAGCGATTCCGGATCAAGGAGAGTCTCTCTGGCAAGAGATCCAAAACATTAAAAAGATCGACTCCCTCGATACCTTAACGGAAAGACTCCGTACACTTGGGTCAGAAGCGGACGCCCTCATCCACCAATGGGAGGAAATGCTTTCATTTCTCTCTGCACATGGTGCAGAAGAATACATCTCCATTGATCTTTCCATCGTCCGTGGTCTCGCTTATTACACNGGATTTGTNTACGAGGCGTTTGAGGCATCCGGGGAAGGTAGNGCTNTNGCNGGAGGCGGNCGNTATGATCACTTGGTTCAAAAACTTTCCGGTAATGTGGATATGCCAGCTTGTGGCTTTGCGATTGGAGATATGACATTGAGTGATTGTCTCGAGTCCAAAGGTCTACTCCCTAATTATGTACTTGCACCGGACCTCTACTTGGTTTGCGGAGAAGAACAGAAAAAACTGGGAATCTCCCTGGTTTCCAAAGTTCGAAAGGGAGGGTTTTCAACATCCTACTCATTAAAAATGGTGGGATTTGGAAAACAATTTAAAGAGGCCGGTAAATCCGGAGCCCGATACGCCTTGATTTTAGGTACGGAAGAAGCGGATTCGAAAAGGGTTAAAGTGAAAGACTTAAGAACCGGAGCAGAAGAAGTCATTTCTCAGAATTCACTGGTTGAAAAACTAGAAGAGTTTGATGCGACTGGTGGAATTACTACCTAGAAAATTTAGTTACAAACCCTAGGAATACAATGGCAGAAGAAGCGCCCGATTATCATAAGGAACAACGCAAGAAGAGTAGTTTGATTCCAACCAAAATTAATCGCCGTGCTTGGATTTCAAATTCCTTAAAATTTGCCATTCCTCCAGTTCTGGCTGGTGGATATGCTCGCTATGAATCAAGCTGGTTTGATCTTACTAAAACTAGAATTCGATTGGCAAACCTAGCGGGTAATCAAACGATTAAAATTCTTCACCTCTCTGACCTTCATTTGTCAAAAGTCATATCGGTGGAGCAAATCGAAAGCGCACTGGAAGAAGGGTTTCAATCCAAGCCCCATGCNTGCATGATCACAGGTGATTTCGTGACCGACATGCCCAACAATGATCAACTTGAAAGCCTGTCAAAGTGCCTCGGTAAATATGCAAAGCAAGTGCCTACCTTCGCCTGTTTGGGTAATCACGACGGAGGGAATTGGGCGGCCGAGCGAGACGGGTTCCCGGATCCAACCAAGATCAAGAAGGTATTGAAAGCTGCCAAGGTGCGCCTTCTNCATAATGAACGGGTCAATGTATATTTGAATGGGATTCCACTTTCAGTGACCGGATTGGGGGACATGTGGAATAAAGATTGCCTACCCCAAAAATGCATGCCCCGGATTGATCCAAAGCTCGGTCCAAGTTCAAGGTTCAATCTTTTACTCTCCCATAATCCAGACACTAAAACTATCNTTCATAACTTTGACTGGTCTCTTATGCTCAGTGGGCATACCCATGGGGGCCAATTTCGTTTTCCTTTCTCCAACTTTGCCCCTCTTGCTCCCGTATCTGATCTCGCTCATACCGAAGGCTTGGCGGAATTTCACGGCCGGCCCATCTATATTACCCGCGGGGTCGGTAGCCTCTATGGAGTGCGCGTTAATTGCAGACCCGAGGTAAGCTTGCTCGAACTATCAAGGACCTAAGTACATTTTTTGTATTTAAATGACTACTCTTCTGGATGAGGACNAACCAACTTGGTTCCCTGACCCCATAAATTTCGATGACGACGGTCTGGTTGCAGTTAGTGAAAAGCTCGGAANTGAGCGTTTAATCGAAGCTTATCAAAGGGGTATTTTCCCGTGGATGAAAATGGATTTTGNNCCTCACTTCTGGTGCTGGTTTTCCCCGAANCCAAGAATGGTCCTCCTTCCTGAGAAACTTAAAATCTCGAAAAGCTTAAACCGAGTCATTCAAAAAAAGAAGTTTGAAATTAAAGTTGATCATGGCTTTCCGGAAACAATGCGGGCTTGTGCATCTGTGGAAAGACCAAAACAGGAAGCGACTTGGATCGAAGAAGATATGATTAGAGATTACACCGAACTCCACAGCCTTGGAATTGCTCATTCCATCGAAGCCTTTCTAGACGGAGAAAGAGTGGGNGGTCTTTACGGCTTGGCCATGGGGAAAGTTTTTTTTGGGGAATCCATGTTTTCCACTGTTTCCGACGCTTCGAAAGTATGCCTCGCTTACTTGGTCGAACTCAGCCAACAAGCAGGCGTTGAATTAATTGACTGCCAGGTCCACACTTCCCATCTGGAAAGTATGGGGGGAGAGGAAATCCCCAGAAAACAATATCTNAATTCCTTGAAATCATTGGCTTCCTCATCGAAATCCGTTATCGATTGGACCGTTTTTCAATAAGCTTCTAGGTTGCCCAAATCCAATTGTAATGAGATATTATAAAGTTCTATGACAGAAGGTAATCCGGAACATGTAAACTTAACCAAATTGGGAGAAGGTGGAACTTCGCCAAAACGAGAGCTTGAAACTTTTCCCAACCGCAACCCCGAGCGTGACTATGTGGTGGAATTACAAACCAGTGAATTCACTTGCATTTGCCCCAAGACTGGACAGCCGGATTTTGCGGATATTCTAATCCGCTATGTCCCCGACCAAAAGATCGTGGAGTCCAAATCCCTGAAGCTGTACCTCTGGACATTCCGCGATCAGGGCACTTTCCACGAACACTTTGCCAACTTGCTCCTGGACGACTTAGTCACCGCTCTCGAGCCGCGCTGGTGCCGGGTGGAAGTTGACTTCAATGCCCGGGGCGGGATTGGAATCGTGGTATCCGCGGAACACGGAACCCCTCCCGAAATCGCTTACTCATGAATCCTCAGAGGGAGATTGCCATCGGTGCACTTTCGGTTTCCAACCACCTGCCCTTCACCCTCTTTGGAGGCATCAATGTTTTGGAATCCCGCGAANTCGCNCTGGAAGTCGCCGCTNCCTATAAGCAAATCACCGATAANCTCGGTATTCCCTATNTTTTCAAAGCCTCCTTTGACAAAGCCAATCGTTCCTCCATTTCTTCCTTTCGAGGTCCGGGCTTNGAAAAAGGCTGTGAAATTNTTCATGAGATCAAGCAAACTTATGGGGTGCCAGTCATTTCTGATGTGCACGAACCACACCAGGCCAAGATTGCCTCTGAAGTAATCGATGTTNTTCAATTGCCCGCCTTTCTTTGCCGCCAGACCGATTTGGTAGTCGCCCTCGCGGAGACTGGCCGTCCGGTCAATGTCAAGAAAGCCCAATTTCTCGCTGCCCATGAGATGGGACACATCATCCACAAATTTAAAGAAGCGGGAAATAAAAAAATCCTGCTCTGCGAAAGGGGTACTTCTTTTGGTTACAATAATTTAGTAGTCGATCCACTCAATTTCGGAATTATGAAACGCACCGGATGTCCGGTCGTGTTTGATGTCACTCACTCCTTGCAGGTCCCAGGTGGCCGGAGTGACTCCGCAGGGGGGCGCCGTCAATCCGTATTCGAATTGATGCTTGCCGGGATGAGTCAGGGCATTGGCGGGCTCTTTCTTGAATCTCACCCCGATCCTTCCCAAGCCAAGTGTGATGGCCCCTGTGCCCTCCCCCTTGACAAACTCGAGTCTTTCCTAACCCAAGCCAAAGCAATCGACGACTTGGTCAAGGGAATGGATCAAGTTGAGATCGAGTGAATCCAATGACCGACACCCCCGATCCGTGGGAAACTCTCGGTGAGTGGTTTCCCGACTTGGATTCCGAAAACTGGAAAAAACTACANCAGTATATCGACCTGCTNCGCGAATGGAATGCCAAGATCAACTTGGTCTCGCGCAAGGATACCGATCGACTCGAAACCAAGCATCTGGCCCACTGCCTGACCCTCACCAAATTCCTTCGACTCATGCCCAAGGCCCGCCTGCTTGATGTCGGAACGGGCGGAGGCCTGCCAGGTATTCCCCTTGCGATCTGCTACCCTCAAGCACGCTTCACCCTCCTTGATTCGATTGGTAAGAAAGTAATGGTGGTGGAGGATATGGTTCAACGCCTTGGCTTATCCAATGTTGAAGTCAAACGCGGAAGAGTGGAAGAACTACCCAAGAAAAAATCCTATGATTTCGTAATCGGTCGGGCAGTTACCGCCCTACCTACCTTCTTTGGATGGGTACAAAACAAAATCGCCAAGGGTGCCAAGCACTCACCTGCCAACGGTATTCTTTACCTCAAAGGTGGAGATTACACCGAGGAATTAAAGACCACCGGCCTGCACCCTGCAAAAATCTGGAATCTCGATGAACTTCTCCCNCAAGCCGAACTCGGAGAAAAGTATTTGATTCATTTTAAAATTTAGGGATTCCAGACCTTGAAGAGTGCCTCCGCAATATGCGAGGGGGTTTCCGCAACCGAAATNCCCGCATCTAGCATTGCTTCCACCTTGGCTGCGGCNGTTCCCTTGCCNCCGGATACGATGGCCCCGGCATGTCCCATACGGCGCCCTGGAGGAGCAGTCATACCNGCAATGAANGCAGCCACNGGTTTNTCCACATTGTCCTTAATAAAGGCCGCNGCTTCTTCTTCCGCGGTGCCTCCGATCTCGCCGATCATGATNATGGCCTCAGTGTCGGGGTCCTCATTGAATAACTTGATCGTGTCCAAGTGATTGGTTCCATTGATCGGGTCGCCCCCGATGCCAATGCAAGTGGATTGTCCGTGCCCGGCACTGGTAATTTGCCAGACCGCTTCGTAGGTCAAAGTACCGGAGCGGGATACAATCCCCACCTTTCCGGGTTTGTGAATGTAGCCGGGCATAATTCCAATCTTGCACTCGTCGGGGGTGATGATTCCCGGACAATTGGGTCCGATCAGACGGGTACTGGAGGTAGCCAGGCGTGCCTTGACCTCGGCCATATCGCGGACCGGAATGCCCTCGGTGATGGCAATGACCAATGGAATTTCCGCATCAATTGCTTCGAGAATCGAATCGGCGGCAAAGGGAGGCGGTACATAAATCGCAGCCACATTGGCCCCTTCCCGGTCCACTGCTTCCTGAACGGTGTCGAAAACTGGAACCGAATCCTGAAATTTTTGCCCNCCCTTTCCGGGAGTAACGCCAGCGACCACATTGGTGCCGTATTCCATGCATTGGGTGGTGTGAAAACTGCCAGCACTTCCGGTGATTCCCTGAACCACGAGTCGGGTGTCTTTATTTACTAATACGCTCATCTAAAATTCTTTCCTTACTTATGGTTTAGGATTGGGCCGCAAGTTGCACGACTTTTTCAGCAGCCTCGGCGAGGGAGTCGGCAGGTTCAAGAGCCAGACCACTATCGGCAAGGATTTTCTTTCCCGCTTCCACATTGGTACCTTCGAGGCGAACAACCAAGGGAACTTTCATATCCAAATTGCGGGCCGCATTCACGATACCGGTNGCAATAANATCNCACTTCATNATTCCNCCGAAAATATTAACGAGAATGGCTTTCACCGCGTCGTCGGAAACAAGAATNCGAAAAGCATTTTCNACCTGCTCTTCNTTGGCNCCTCCCCCAACATCCAGAAAGTTAGCCGGAGATCCACCGTAGTGCTTAATAATGTCCATGGTCGCCATCGCCAGTCCGGCTCCGTTGACCATGCAGGCAACATTTCCNTCAAGGGCGATGTAATTGAGATCGAATTTGGAGGCTTCCACTTCCTTGGGATCTTCCTCACTGAGNTCGCGTAATTCGACCACATCGGGGTGNCGNAACAAGGCATTGGAATCAAAATTGACTTTNGCATCGAGGGCGAGCACCTCNCCTGTNGGTGTGGTCACCAACGGGTTTACTTCGACCTGAGAACAATCCTTATTCCAAAAAAAGGTATATAATTTGGAGACTAATTTCACGCACTGCTTGAANGAGTCTCCACTCAGTCCCAGACCGAATGCAATTTGNCGGGCTTGNAANGAACGTAACCCAAGGGNNGGGTCNACNANNACCTTNAGGATTTTCTCTGGTGAATGTTCCGCTACTTCCTCAATGTCCATACCTCCCTCGGTCGAGGCAATGATNACNGGCATAGATGTTGCCCGNTCCATCAGCACCGCGAGGTAATATTCTTTTTCAATATCNGTGGCTTCGTTNAANTAAACTGTGCTGACNTCNTTNCCNTCTTCCCCGGTNTGCTTGGTNACCAAAACATTGCCGAGCATGGCCTTGGCTTTTTCCTTGGCATCTTCAGAGGAATGNACGATGTGCACACCTCCCTGGTAGCCGTCTTTAAAGGTTCCCTTACCCCGNCCACCCGCATGAATCTGNGCTTTTACTACAATTGGCTTTCCTTCCGGGAGGCTTGAGAGGGCNTGATCGAATTCTGGCTCGCTTTGGGCGACAGTTCCATTGGGNACTGCGACACCCGCTTCGGCNAAGAGTTTCTTGGCTTGGTATTCGTGAATATTCATTTGAAAAATTGAAAGAGGCTTTAGATTGCCACGGAATTGGTAGCAATCAAGCCAATTCAAAAATTGGGGAAATTAAAAGGGTCCAAGCCGGGGAGGATGNGGATCCATCGTAAAAACTGAAGCGTCAAAGCACCNGGCAAGCATTTCATTTTTTCTTTTTTCCATGGCCGGTACATTCCAGAGGTTGAAAAATTCCTCCGGATCCGATTCGAGGTCATAGAATTCTCCCTGTTTGGTTCCATGNTAAACCACNATCTTTTCCTTTTCCGTTCGCAACATNGTCCCGTAGGCATCCCNATGAGTCCAGGAATTGTAGTACTCGGCATAAACCTGCTGCCGGCAACCCTCACTTTCTTTCCCGCCCCGAAGCATGGGAAGNATACTGCTCCCCTGCACCCTTTGNGGAATCGCCAGTTCAGCGGCATCCAGAAAAGTGGGAGCNAGGTCGATCAATTCGACCAGGCCTTCAATCCTGCGGTTTGGAACAATTCCACCCGCTGGCCAGCGCATCACCAAAGGCACCCGTAGTTGACAATCATANAAGTGCGGCCCCTTGAAATAAATCCCATGATCCCCGAGCATTTCTCCATGATCCGACATAAAGACCACCAGGGTATCTTCCGCCTGACCGGTCTCCTCCAGCGCTTTAAGAATTCGTCCGACCTGATCGTCGATCAGGGCAACCATGGCCAAGTAAGCGGCACATACTTGTTTACGGTCAAGATCGGTCATTTCCCGGGTGTGAAATTCTCCCGGATTGTCGTGGGCCCAGATTCGATCCTTTTTCTGAAAGCTGGTCTTGGTCCCTTCCTCATCTGGATGTGTGGATGGCAGAGGCATATCNTCNACCCGGAAGCGGGAGAGGTAATCGGTGGGCGGGTCAAAGGGATGGTGTGGNTCAAAGCAATTGAAACTGAAGAACCANGGACCCTCTTTTTTTTCCCGAATGAAATCGATGGTCTTTTCNGCACACCAAGTGGTNTGATGAAATTCCNCGGGTGGACCTTCTTTTACGAATGGGCTGATTTCTTNGCCCTGTAGCTCCGCCCAGTCCTGGCCNNGATCNNTCAGCCATTGGGTGTATGCATTTTCCTCCCAATCNGGTTGNGGGTGATGAGACCAGGAAAAATCATCGTAGCCGTCNNCGGTCCGTTTTTCTAATTTTCCATCNGANCAGGAAGCAAGNTGTAATTTACCTGCNAGTCCGCAGCNGTACTTGGCCCGTTTGAACATGGTCGAAACCAATAACTCNTCCGGGGGNATAGACTGCCCGTTTTGACGGCAACGGGTGGTGCGTGGNTAGCGCCCGGTNAAAAANGANGCCCGACTGGGTGCACACACNGGGCTTTGACAAAAAGCATTGGNAAAACTGGTTCCTTCAGCAACCAGTCGATCCAAATGAGGAGTCTGNGCATGGGGATTNCCAAAAGATCGAAGGGTTTCAAATCTTTGCTGATCCGTACAAATCCATAAAATATTTGGAG
>NHDN01000032.1 GCA_002171765.1 Verrucomicrobia bacterium TMED60 | reverse complement strand
ATCCTCTGGGTTATAAATCCCAAAGGTAAATTCAATCATGTTTTGATATTCATTGATAAACCCTGAAATATCGAGCATCCCCTTCCAATCACCAATACGCACACCTTGCTTGATTCCTATTTCTCCAGCCCAACCAATTTCAGGTCTTAAATCTGCATTGGGAAAAATATTTAAAGCACCAACACTAGTTTGTATGAAACGTTCACCTACGGCAGGGTAGCGTATACCTTGTCCAATAGATGCTCGAAGATGTGTATACTCAGCTAGCTTGTAATGAAAACCAGAACGTGCTACAGGATAAAATGGCAGCACCGTTGAATCTTTTTTTGCTATTAAGAAATCACTATCTCCGCGTTGTCCATCCATTTGGAAATACTCTAGACGCAAACCTGCGGTAAAATCAAAATTACCCATATGGTGCTCAATCTGTGTAAAAATCGCAGAGTTCCATGAGCTATGGTCTCCAAAAAGCGCTGAATTCACAGCGTTGTACAAACTTGAAGCTCCAGAGGTCAAAGTCAAACCATTGGCATATGATTTTTGAAATTGATAATCATTATTATAAACTGTTCCGATGCTATTCTGATCCTCATTTCCAATAATAATGTTCTTGACATAATATATTCTATTTTTAAATGTATGCCTATTGTTATGCTTATCGATAATCTTTAGATAAGGATCAATGAACAATCTATGACCGAGTGTATACGTCAAGGTGGAAGCTGCATCACTTGTATCAATCCCACCCTGTGGCGTATAACCCAAGGAATCACTTTCCCAAATTAAAAAATTACCTGTTTTTTGAATCTGATAATTGTACCCGATTCCTGCTTTTACTTTTTTCCATTTTTTTGGACGATAATAAAGGGTTCCACTAACACGTCCTCGATATTCGAACTCCTCGTTTTTGTAACCGTCATCATGGAAAAGCGTCGATGATATGGTATAACCAACATTCTTGAACATTTGACTTCTGTAAAACTCAATCTGTTGTGTCATTGGATTCGTATCCCACCATTTTAAAGATGCTCTTCTCGGGTTATCATAAACACCATACTGGACCTTTAGCTTCGTCACGGGCTTAGTACCTGGCTCGAGCTCCCTGATCGCAATAATTCCATTTAAGGCTCCACTTCCGTAAAGTACAGATGAAGCTCCTTTCATTACCTCAATTTGAGCAGCTTGTTCAATCGGTATTGCATTCCATTGGGTGTCTCCCGCGTATGCCGATAGTAGAGGCATTCCGTTCCACAAAAGCAAAACTCGACTCCCTGCTCCATAAGAGAAGCCACTTCCTCCGCGAATACTAACCTGACCATCAAAGGTAGAGACTCCAGGTGTTTGTTCTATCGCCTGGTCTAGACTTGTAATCCCCTTGTTATCGATTAGCTCAGGTTTAATAATTTCAATTGATACAGGAACCTCTTCAATGGCTTGTTTTCTGCGACCCGCAGAAACAACAACCATTTGCAAATCCGTAACAGGTTCACCTAGTTTTATCTTTACCTTACCCGGCGAATCAATAACGGTTGAATCCGTAGTATATTGAAGCATCTTAGTGACTAAGGTCACAGGAAAAGAGGTGGTCTTCAATGTAAATTCACCGTCAAAATTAGTGATGGCTTTATTACCGTCTGACGCAAAAACCTTAGCGCCAATAATGGCCTCGCCAGAATTTAAATCCGTTACTACACCCGTTAATTGACCGAACGCAAAGAAGGGTAATGCACCCAAACAAAGAATGAATAAAATTTTCCGCATATGATTTCTTTTTAAAATTGAAACTGAAGCTGTAAAACAAAACTTCTTGGAGGCTGTATGTCTCCAGGCCTTGTTACGTACTCTGCGTTTAAAAGGTTGTTGGCAATGAAATTTATTTTCATGGCATCATTAATTTTAAAACCCATTCTCGTATCCACTACAAAGCTACCCTTGTTAAATTTGGCTCTATAATCGGACAAACCAGGTAAAATGTATAGTTCGGAATCTGTCGGGTCCACATCTTCCTCGAAAACAGCGTCAATATTTTGCATATAGCTATTGTACCTGCAACTAAACCCAACAAAGAACTTCTTGTAGGTTGCCTGAATATCGACCTTGGCTAAATGTCTGAAGCGATACTTCAGCAGGTTTACGCTCGTATCTGAAAAAGTTTGTCTGTAAATAGAATCTTGATTTAAACTCACAGGATCCATGTAGGTATATCCGAGCAAAGAGGTTAGTTCAACATCGCCTATTTTACCCATACTATTAAAAGAAAATTCGACACCGGCAATACGCGCTCTTTCTGCATTTTGTGCCTGAAAACCAACCCAATTTAAAATATAGCCTAAATCATCATTAGGATCGGTAGATAAAGCAATCGTATCTGGGTTATAGATACCGAAAGTAAATTCGACCATATTGCTGTACTGATTAAGGAATCCTGCAACATCAAAATAACCCTTCCAATCCCCCATTTTTAGAATCTGCTTATATCCTATTTCTGCTGCCCATCCCTTTTCTGGCTTAAGGTCGGGATTATTGAAAATGATTAAACCTCCTACGGAAGTTGAAACAAATCGTTCAGCAACTGACGGGAAACGGATTCCTTGTCCTAAAGACGCCCTAATGTGAGAGCTCGGCGCAAGCTCATAATGCCAACCTGCGCGAAAAACAGGATAAATAGGAATTGCCAAGGAGTCCAGTATTTCATCCTTGTTGAGATAATTAAAATAGATGTTCGAATCGAAATCTAAAGTATCAATCTTGTAACACTCCAAACGCATACCAAGAGACAAATCCATTTTCCTGAATTTACTTTCTAGCTGAGCGTATGCAGCCGCGTTCTCAGATAAGTGATCTCCAAACACTCCACTTACGACCCTATTATTGGTGTTCGAAAAACCTGCCGTCAAGGTATTTCCAGGACTTATGTTTCGCTGGAATTGATAATCGAAATAATACATTTCCGCCAAAGAACTGGCATATATATTTTTTGTATTTCCTGTTGTAACGAGATAGTAACGAGACCTAAAATAATGTTTGTTATTAAACTTGTCGTACAACTTAAGATATGGATCCACACTTACCCTGATTGATTTTTGACGGTCAATGGTATTGTCTTGGGGCTCTAGACCCATCGAATCATTTTTCCAAAGGACAAAAACGCCCATATCCTGATACTGTAAATTGTAAGAAAGTCCTGCCTTGAGGTTTTTGTTTTTTTGTGGTTTAAAATAAAATGAGCCGTTTAAACGATAACGCTCTTCATTTTCTTCTTTTCTAAAACCAGAATCTATATACGCATTCGCGCCTATTGTAAACCCTGTATTTTTCTTTGATTTACCATAATAAAGATCAGCCAAATGAAAGGTTGGATTTTTATCCCACCATTTCATGGAACTCCGTCTGGGATTATCATAAAACCCTGATTGTATTTTTGCCTTAAAGGTTCCCTTCGGACCAGGTTCTTTTTCACTCAGTGAAATAACCCCATTCAAGGCGCCACTTCCATAAAGCACCGAGGACGCTCCTTTCATAATTTCAATTTGTGAAGCTTGCTCCATCGGAATCGCATTCCATTTCGCATCTCCAACGTCAGGAGACATCATGGGTATACCGTTCCATAAAAGCAGTACTCGACTTCCCGCACCATAGGCAAATCCACCGCCACCTCTGATACTCACCTGACCATCCATGGCATAGACCCCTGGACTTTGGTCGACCACCTGTTCTAGGTTCGAATAACCCTTATTGTTAATTAACTCGGGTGTAATGATCTCCATGGAAACCGAAACATCTTCAATGTTTTGATTTCGCCTACCCGCAGAAACAACAACGGCTCTCATTTCTAGCACTTGCTCAAAAAGCTCAAAAGATATTACCTGAGCTTTTTTTACTTGAATAGAGTCTGGCATATATCCAGGAATTGAACATTTTATCCAAGCCGGAAAATCACTGACAGGAAGCGTAAATTGACCCTTTGCGTCACATGCCGTTCTCGGGCCACCGCCCATTACCTCGACTCTTGCACCAACTAATAGTTCACGCGAATTACCATCTTTTACGAGACCGCTTACTTGCGAATAAGAATTAAAAAAGTTGAAACAAAGAGAAAATAAAAGAAGGAATCGAAAGTTAAATCTCATCTAAAATTTTGTTATCTTAATATAACGAAGCTAATAAAATTTTGGAGAAACAAATAGAACTATATAAAATCGCTGCCGCTTACCTTCATGGATTCAAAAAAAGTAAATTGAAAATACTTATTAAGCGAACAGGTGGAATTAATTCAATTTTTGAAGAGAGTTATTCGAACTTACATCTCAATACGGGACTGGCTATCAGTACGCTGCAAAAAATGAAAAGAGAAAACGCGCTAAAAAATGCACGGCTTAATAATGAGTTCAATTCATCTCATCGCATACGTTCGTTATTTTTCAAAGATGATGCATATCCATACCAACTTAAAGAGTGCAAAGACGGCCCAATACAGCTAAACATGATTGGTGACACCTGCCTTAATAACAAGAGAATTATATCAGTTGTTGGCACTAGAAAATGCTCTTCTAATAGCGAGCAAATCATAGATCAGCTAATATATTCACTCAGGGGCTTAGACATTCTCGTTGTGAGCGGTTTGGCCTCTGGTATTGACACCCTAGTGCATCGATACTGTTTAAAACACGGTGTGCCTACCTGCGCAGTCCTCGGTCACGGGCTAAACATGATTTATCCCACAGGAAACAGGTCCTTGGCAAAGGAAATTATTACATCAGGAGGCGCACTAATTAGTGAATTTCATTTCAATCAAAAACCTAATAAATATACTTTTCCACAAAGAAATAGAATTATTGCAGGTATGGCAGGTGTGACCATTGTAGTCGAATCACCCTTAAAAGGAGGGGCAATGATTACAGCTGAGCTGGCAAACAGCTATTCAAGAGAGGTAATGGCGTTTCCAAATGCCGTTGTAAAAAATGGACTCGGAGGTTGTAACCAGCTCATAAAAACAAATGCTGCTCACATGATCACATCCCCTGAAGATTTATTTGATTTAATGAATTGGAAAATGAATACTCAAGAGCAAAAAAATTCCCAAAACATATTTCTCTCTCGGGAAGAGGAAGGAATTATAAAAACGATTAAAAAACATAATGAGATTCATATTGATAAAATATTTGAATCATCCAAGCTACAACCATCCGTGATTCAAGCTTTATTGATGCAATTGGAGCTTAAAAATTACATCTTTAACTCATCAGGTCTTTTATACTCTTCAAGACTTTAAAGCTTATTTTTTTCTTGCTTTTTTTTGATAAAAGGTTCGGTTAAAAAACTATTTACATTAATTTTAACCAAAGTTCTTTTTATAAACTTATGAAGAAAGGATGAGGGATTGGCCCTTTGACTCCTTGGCAACCTGTTCAGTATAAATAAGGTGCCAAATCCAGCGGATATATTCCGGTAGATAAGTTAGTGTGGTATTCTCACCCTTCTTCGCTTAATTTTATACATGAAAATTAATATTGAATCCCTTTTGGAAGAAAGAATCTTAGTGCTTGATGGAGCCATGGGAACCATGATTCAAAGGCATAAGCTTGAAGAATTTGACTTTAGAGAGGGCGCGTTTGAGGAACACCATAAACCTTTAAAAGGAAATAACGATCTATTGTCGATTACACGACCAGAGATTATTAAAGATATCCACCGCGCTTATTTTGACGCGGGCGCAGATATTGTAGAGACCAATACATTTTCTGGGACCAGCATTGCGCAAGCAGATTACGATTTAGAGGACGCTGTGGTAGACATTAATTATGAGAGTGCCCGAATTGCAAAAGAGGTGGCTAACGAATATTCGGATAAACCGCGTTTTGTTGCAGGCTCAATTGGGCCTACAAACCGAACAGCTTCAATTTCTCCTGACGTAAATGATCCCGGTTATAGGGCAATCACATTTGATGCTCTGAAAGAGGCCTACAAAGAACAAGTCAACGCACTTATTGATGGTGGAGTTGACTTATTGTTAGTCGAAACGGTATTTGATACGCTTAATGCAAAAGCAGCACTTTTCGCCATTCAAGAAGTTTTTAGCGAAAAGGAAATCACACTCCCGATAATGGTATCGGGGACCATCACTGATCAAAGTGGTCGAACCTTGACTGGCCAGACTACTGAAGCATTTTTAATCTCATTATCTCATATCCCATTATTGAGTATTGGATTAAATTGTGCTTTAGGCGCGAATATGATGCGCCCCTATCTACAGATTCTCAATAAAAAATCTACTTTTCCGGTTAGCGCACACCCCAATGCTGGTTTGCCAAATGAATTTGGAGAATATGAGGAATCGCCCGAAATCATGCGTGAACAGATCAGAACATTCTTAGAAGAGGGCCTGATTAATATTATTGGTGGTTGCTGTGGGACAACGCCCGAGCATATTCAAGAAATATCGAAAATGGTTGAGCAGTATAAACCTAGGAAATTTTGAGCATGGAAAACCTCACACTTCAACTTTCAGGCTTAGAACCGCTCATTGTTTCAAAAGGGAGCAATTTCGTGAACATCGGAGAACGAACGAATGTGACAGGCTCAAGGGCTTTCCTTAGACTTATTCAATCCGGAGACTACGAGTCTGCTGTGGCTGTAGCTTTAGAGCAAGTGAATGGTGGTGCACAAATCATCGATATCAATATGGATGAGGGAATGATTGACGGGAAAGAGGCGATGGTGACATTTTTAAATCTAATCGCTGCAGAACCAGATATTGCCAGAGTCCCGATTATGATTGACAGCTCTAAATGGGAAATTATAGAAGCCGGACTGAAATGCATTCAAGGTAAAGGAATCGTAAATTCCATTTCCCTCAAGGAAGGTGAAACACAATTCATAGCACAAGCGAATACGATTAAAAACTTTGGAGCAGCAGTCATTGTTATGGCTTTTGATGAGCAAGGTCAGGCTGATTCTTATGAAAGGCGTATTGAAATCTGCAAAAGATCCTATGATATCCTTGTGCAGCGTTTAGGATTCAATAAGCAAGATATTATTTTCGACCCGAATATATTTCCTGTTGCTACAGGAATGGAAGAGCACAAAACAAATGCCCTAGATTTTTTTCGGGCTACAAAATGGATTACAGAAAATCTACCCGGAGCGCATGTAAGCGGTGGCGTTTCCAATGTATCTTTTTCGTTTCGTGGAAATAATAAAGTAAGAGAAGCCATGCATTCAGCTTTTCTTTATCATGCCATCCAAAATGGCATGGGTATGGGTATAGTAAACCCATCGATGCTCGAAATCTACTCCGATATTGACCCGGTTTTATTAGAATATGTTGAGGATGTTTTACTCAACAGAAAAGAAGATTCTACCGAACGACTACTAGAGTATGCTGAAACTGTAAAAGGGTCCGGAAAGAAGAAAACCATTGATCTATCATGGCGAAAACAAGATGTAGAGGCGCGATTATCTCATTCACTTGTAAAAGGAATTATTGAATTTATCGATGAGGATGTGGAGGAATGCAGAACCAAATACGAACGTCCAATTCAAGTAATTGAAGGGCCTTTAATGGACGGAATGAATGTTGTTGGCGACCTATTTGGTAGCGGCAAAATGTTTCTCCCTCAGGTTGTGAAATCAGCACGAGTCATGAAAAAAGCAGTGGCTTACTTGCTTCCTTTCATTGAAGAAGAAAAGGGAGGGAAAGTTGAATCTTCTGGAAAGATACTCATGGCAACTGTAAAAGGAGATGTTCATGATATTGGGAAAAATATCGTGGGCGTTGTACTCGGCTGTAATAACTACGAAATCATCGATTTAGGTGTTATGGTTCCAGCTGAAAAAATTATAGCCGTTGCCCAAGAGGAGAATGTCGATATCATTGGACTAAGTGGATTGATTACACCATCACTTGATGAAATGGTACATGTTGCTCAGGAACTAGAGAAAGCCGAGCTAAATATACCATTACTCATTGGTGGTGCAACAACTTCTAAGGTGCATACAGCCGTGAAAATTGATGAGCACTATAACCGAGGACAGACAGTCCATGTATTAGATGCATCGAGATCTGTAACCGTGGCCGAAAGTTTATTAGGAGAAAAAAAAGATACTTTTATTGATGAACTCATAACAGATTACGAAAGACTGAGACTACAACACGAAAAACATTTAAAAGCTAAAAAACTCATATCCGTCGCAGATGCCCGAGCCAATGCGCTCCGATTAAATTTTAATAGTGAGACGATTCAAGAACCAAAAAATTTAGGTGTTACGATAGTCGATAATGTTTCTATTGCTGAATTAATTCCATTTATTGATTGGACACCGTTCTTTCAAACCTGGGAGCTCCATGGCAGATATCCTAATGTTTTAGAAGACGAAGTAGTCGGAAAGGAAGCGGTTCAATTATTTAGTGACGCTCAAGAAATGCTTGACAAAATCCAAAAAGAAAATTGGATGAAAGCAAAAGGAGTTCTCGGATTATTTCCAGCAAATTCAGTGGGTGATGACATTGAAATATATTCAGATACAAAAAGGTCAAAAACGCTTTATACCCAAAGGACACTGCGTCAACAAACGAAGAAAGCAAAAGGCCAACCAAACCTAGCATTAGCAGATTTTATTGCGCCTAAATCAACTGAAGTAATAGACTTTATCGGTGCATTTGCAGTGACCAGTGGTCTCGGGATTGAAAAATATATTACTCAATTTGAGAAGGATCATGACGATTACAATTCTATATTATTGAAAGCACTTGCGGATCGTCTGGCTGAGGCATTTGCTGAGTACCTGCACCAAGAAGTTCGAACAAACATATGGGCTTATGCAGAAAATGAAAACTTTTCGAACGAAGAACTAATCAAAGAAAAATACGCGGGAATTCGCCCGGCTCCAGGATATCCAGCTTGCCCTGACCATACAGAAAAGATTGGACTTTTTGAGCTGCTCAATGTATCCGAGAGCATCGGCATTTCATTGACAGATAGCTTAGCAATGATGCCAGCATCTTCCGTTAGTGGTTGGTATTTTGCACATCCAGATTCGAAATACTTCGGTCTGGGAAAAGTGAATGAGGAACAAATTCGTGATATTTCCCAGCGAAAAGGATTAGATTTTGAGGTAAATAAAAAATGGTACTCCTCCATATTAATTTAAAGGAAATGCGTCTTATTTAGCAAAAAATACGTCATTTTCATATCTTTATTGGTCTAAACACCTTATGTCTAAACAAAGAACTCTCCTTCTAATAGGTTTGCTGATTGTATTTATTGGCAGAACTCAAGCACCTCTTGCTGACTTTTCAGCAAGCCCTCTTTTGGCATGCGTAGGAGAACAAATCTCTTTTACAAACAATTCGTCAGCCAATGGCGGTGCCCCTCTTCAAGAGTTTGTCTGGGACTTTGGTGACGGGAATACATCAACAGAGGAAGCTGTTGTTCATTCCTATGCTCTACCTGGGACCTACACAGTTGTTTTAGTCGTCACAAATGCCAGTGGTGAAGCAGATCCAGAGGTAAAGGATAGCTATATCACCATTTTACCTACACCAAATGCAGACTTTGATCCTATGGGGTTAGGCTGTACTGTGCCGCTAACCTTGAGCTTTGAAATGAATGGTAGCACACAGCTTAACTACAGCTATGCTTGGGATTTTGGAAATGGAAATACTGAAACCATACCAAATCCGCCGGACCAAACCTATAATACCGTGGGTAATTATGACATCTCTTTAATTGTAACAGATACAGAAAATGGATGTGCAGACACAGTCATTGAAAATATCAGTGTTTCAAATTACCAAGCAGATTTTATTTTTCCTGAAACTGTTTGCGTAGGAGAAGCAGTTGAATTTCAAGACAATTCTACAGCCGGAGTAAATCAATGGGAATGGAATTTTGGAGGACTCGGGAGTAGTAATGAAGAAAACCCTTCTTTCACCTTCGCTGGAGCTGGTACATATAATATTCAGCTAGCGACCAATAATACAACTTCAGGCTGCTCAGGTAGTTTGAGCGGTGAAATCATTGTCGAAGCAACACCTGTTCCTTCCTTCATTGCGGATGTAACTACGGATTGTGCTCCAGCCAATATTAACTTTGTAAACACCTCACCTGCCGGGGATACGTTTAATTGGATTTTCGGAAACGGAGAAACATATAGTGGACAAAACCCTCCGAGTCAAATATACAATTCTGCGGGCGCTTACAATGTGAGCCTGACAATGACAACAGCAAACGGATGCACAGGTGCTTTCACAGAATTAGGATATATAAATGTGGAGGATTTACTTATAGGTTTTGAAGCTGATCCAACGGGAGGATGCGACCCTTTAACCGTTGCCTTTAACGATACTTCTTCCTCGCCTAATCCGGCGAATCCAATTAACAGCTGGGAATGGGACTTTGGTAATGGGAATTCTTTCTCAGGAGAAAATCCTCCTGAGCAAACGTACTCCATCGGACTATATGACATTACCCTAACTGCTGAGACAGTTTCAGGGTGTACAGGAACCCTTAGCTTATCAGAGCATATAACCGTAGGGGATCTTTTATCTGTTGACTTTTCGGTTGATACAACCCAAAACTGTGTAAAGCGCGACTTTGCCTTTACTTCTTTTATTGAGACAAACCCCAGCAATCCAGATTCATCTGAAATATCCTATTTCTGGGATTTTACGGATGGTAGTTCTACGGAGGCGAATCCGATGCACCAATTCACTACTGATACAGGTTATTTCGATGTACTTTTGGTTGTCGACTACAGGGGTTGTAAGGATTCTTTGCAGATTGATTCGCTTATATACATCTTCGCGCCAATATCTGAATTTGAACCTGATAACTTTTTGTTTTGTAACCCTAATTCATTACCAGTAACAGTAGATGTATCTGATAATTCCAATCATGGTGTTCCCTCAGATGATGTTTTAATGATTTGGAAATGGGGTGATGGCACACCTAATACAGTCATAGACGAACCTGAACTTGACGGTTCAAATTTGGGCAGCAACAGTCACGATTACAATGACTATGGCACCTACACCATAGAACAGGTTATTCACAACTTTACAACTGGATGCAGCGATAGTACCACAAAAAACATTGACATTTCACTGGTAGAACCCATATTTAGCCTTTCTAATGATTCAGTTTGTGCAGGAGATTCGCTTCAGATGTTGGATGCAAGTTTGACGTGGGATATACCACCAACTCCGCACCCATTGGCTTCGTGGTCTTTCGATATGGGCAATGGAGATGTTATAAACAATGGCCCAGAGGTGAGTTATGCTTATTCAACTCCAGGTACTTATGACATTACTTTAACTGCCACAAATAGCGTAAATTGTGCTGCTTCTGCTGTGCTGCCAATATCCGTTTTAGCAAATCCATTTGCCGTAATATCTCCTGATAACACCGTTGGTTGTTCTCCCTTCCTTGTAAATTTTAGCAACAATTCTATTTCGTTAAATGGCCTTGATTTGAGCTCCTTTGATTTTACCTTTACAGATGATTCAAGCACTGTTACCGTTACCGATAATGGACCTGTAGACCATATCTTTAATGGTGTTGGAACTTACTACGGTCAGCTTGTGGCTACGGATGAATTTGGCTGTCAATCTTCACCAGCTTCCATTCCAATAACCATCACACAACCGAATGCATTTTTCTCCGTAGAAAATGTCATCTGTAATGGTGGTAATATTATTGCTAATAATGCATCCAACGGACTGTTCCCAATTACTTATGAATGGCTAATTGATGATAATTTATTTTCAACTGATCAAAATTTAAATACGATTTTTGATGAAAATAACATCCCAGAAAACACCTCTAGCATATTACATGAATTAAGTCTAATTGCAACAGACGGAAATGGCTGTACTGATACGCTTAGTAATTTAATCACTGTTTCTATTCCGACAGCGATTCCAAGCTATACTTTCAGCGGGGCAGCTGTGAATGCGGATGGGTCATACGTATGCCCTCCTATATTTGGAGATTTTCAAGATTCTTCCCTTTCTTATGGACCGATTCAATCTTGGGTCTGGAATTTCGGTAATGGAAATCAATCTGTATTGGAAGACCCTAGTAGTACCTATGCATTACCTGGAGTTTTCTCTTTAAGTTTAACCATAACTGATACATATGGCTGCAGTGATGATACGGTTTTGACGGATTATTTAATCATTGGCGGACCAAGTGCCACCGCGAACTGGTTCCAAATTGACGGTGAATGCACCCAAGGAGCAAATTTCACTCTGAACAACCCTATTAATGTGAGTAACATCACATGGAATCTCGGAGATGGAAACGCCCTAAACGATACACTCAGCTTCTTTTATAATTATCCGGAAAGCAATACATACAACCCTGAAGTAATTATTACAGATGATTTAGGTTGTGAGGTGATTATTCCACTAGATGAAATCACTGTTGGAGATGACGGCCTCAACGCTTTTTTTACGGCAGGACCTAACCCAGCAGATCAAAATGACATCATCAACCTCATTGATGAATCCACTACCGAAAGCACTAACATTGTCAGCTGGTCCTGGGACTTTGGTGATGGCACAGATGTATTTAGCGTCATTGGCGAGGACCAAATAACTTCTTATGGAGTCTCTGGACAGTATCCTGTTACGCTTACGATTACAGATGACATCGGCTGCACGGATAGCTACGAAATACTCATAGATATTAATGATCCGATTGTATGGGTTCCAAACGTATTTACCCCAAATGGAGATGGAGCAAATGATGTTTTAAGTCTACCTTATGAGGTTTTTGAAAACTTCAATATCCTTATCGTGAATCGTTGGGGAAATGTGATGTGGAACCAAACCGATCAGACAGGGACTTTCTTGTGGGACGGAACAGATAATGGACAAGAAAAGTGCACAGATGGTGTTTACTTCTATAAATTATCCGGTACCATGTTTGGTGGGACAGAGCAGGACCTTCATGGATTTGTTAGAGTCATCAACTCACAATAGACGAGTATCCTCGTCATTTTCTTCATAAACCTTATCGATCACAAGGTTTTCCTTTTTTGACGCTTCTACAGCCAGGACATCACAGCGCTCATTTTTTGGATTTCCAGCATGGCCCTTAACCCACTCAAAAGTGATGCTAAATGGTTTAGAGGAAGCATGATAACGCATCCAAAGATCTTGATTTTTCTTACCCTTAAATCGTTTTACAATCCAAGAATCTAACCAGCCTTTAGTGATGGCATCAATCACATATTTTGAGTCAGAATATACTTTTACTGGAATTTTAGGTGTTTTTAAACTTTCAATAGCAACAATTACGGCCAGCAGTTCCATTCTATTGTTGGTTGTTTTTCGAAAACCTTGAGAAATTTCTTTTTCATTTCCCTTGTAAGACATCACAATCCCATAACCACCTGGGCCCGGATTGCCCCTAGAGCTTCCGTCTGTATAAATTTCTATAAGACTCATTTCTTTAATCTTTTCGGGTTTGTTTGAATAAAGCCTGCCCAGCCACTAGACTTATTTTTGTTGTTTTCACCCTTACCTTTTGAGTAATGATGACAAAGTGCCACCGCTAAACCATCGGTAGCATCTAAATATTTTGGCATTTCTTCAAACTTAAGGATACTTTGTAGCATTGCCGCTACTTGTTCTTTTGAGGCACCACCTTTGCCTGTGATTGACTGCTTAATTCGCCTAGGAGAATATTCCTCATAAGGGACATTGTGGTTTAAACTTGCTGCTATTGCTACGCCCTGGGCTCTTCCAAGCTTTAGCATAGATTGCACATTTTTACCAAAAAAAGGCGCTTCAATTGCCATCTCATCAGGCTTAAATTCTAAAATTAATCCGTTCAATCGGTCTAGAATTCTTTTGAGCTTATCTGCGTGATTGTCAATTTTTTTAAGTTGAATAATTCCAAAATTAATGAGCGTGACTTCCTTCTTTTTCACATGAATTAAGCCATAGCCCATGACCGTAGTACCGGGGTCAATTCCTAGAATTATCTTATCTTCAGACACTAAATTGAAATTTGTGATTAAAGCTAAACAATTTCGTTCGATTTTGTTCCTGATCTTAAAATTAGGTGTGCTTGGTGCTGTTGCTTTTTTGCTGTTCAATAAAATCAATTCCTTCCCGCGAGGTTTTGAGTTACCCACTACTATTAATATTGGTCTTGCTCTTATGTTCATGGGTTTTATGCCCCTTAATTGGTTCATAGAATGGTTGAAGTGGAAAGCGATTGTGGCTTCAAAAAACATTGATTCAGCAGTGCGTTGGCACTCCTTTTTATCGGGAATAGTATCCGGTGTTGTGACGCCTGCCTACGCAGGAAATTTTATTGGTCGAATGTTTTATTTTGATAAAGAAGACCGAAAAGAAATTATCCTAAATACGCTCGTTAGCAATGGATCCCAATTCATAATCAGTATTACACTTGGCATCGGATCATTCGCTATATTATACAGCACCGATATTTCGAGACTTGAACACGTATTAATGACATTAATTCTATGCATCGGATTTGGATTATACTTTTTTGGGGACACCATTTTGTCCAAAATTCCATTAAAATTTTTTAGAACACTGGATTTAGTCCTCGTCTCAAAAACCTTGCGCACGAAATTACTTGGACTCTCCTTTTTGAGGTACCTCACCTTTATCGTTCAATTTTTTATTGCGCTACTGGTATTTGGTGTATCATTTGACTTACAGCTATTTTTATGGATTGCTCTTATGTACGGCGCAATAACCGCTGCTCCATCACTCTTCTTTGGAAAGATTATCGTTCGCGAGACCATTGCTTTGAGTATACTTACTCTGGCAGGAATAGCGGGACCTATCATCTTATTAGCAGCCTTCTCAACGTGGCTCATTAATCAGATTTTACCCGTACTCTTGGCGACCCTATTACTTAAAAAAAGACGAAAGCATGTTTTGGTTTAATTGCTTTATAGTTGCTTATACATGCTTTCTTTTGTTTTTACTATTAAGCTATACTCAGGGCTTAATTAAAAGAAGTAAAGTCGAAAAAATAGCGCTCCCAATTAGGCTAGAAGAAATCACGGTCGTCATTCCGTTTCGAGACGAAAAAGAAAACCTTGCACATTTACTAAATCAAATTAAAGACATAAGCACTCCTCCGGCAAAATTTTTATTTGTGGATGACCATTCAAGCGATGGTGGAGAGGCACTCTTCGAAAACATGGAGAATCAAGCCATAGCACTACTACCTATGAAGGATAAAACAGGCAAAAAAGAAGCGATCTATGCAGGAGTCAGTCAAGCTAAAACACCATATGTGCTATGCTGGGATGCAGATATCACTTTTTCAGAAGGATACTTTAAAGAGCTGAGCACACTGGCGAAACATTCACTTATTATTCTTCCAGTCTCCTATGAGAGTAAATGGTTTTTTGAATGGTTCTTTGAAGTAGATGTTGCCCTTGCCAATTACATAAATCATGCGAATGCAGGAATTCATAGGCCTGTAATTTGTAGTGGAGCAAACCTACTCGTTGAAAAAGAAAGCTATCTCGAAGTTGTTTGCTTGGATTCCCATAAACACATTGCAAGTGGAGACGATGCCTTTCTTTTGAGACATATGCAGCAGGCCAATAAATCGATTGAATTAGGAGCGTTGAATCAATGTAAAGTTGTTACTGCAAATCCAAGCTCTATTGGCGCATTTTTGCAGCAGCGCTCCAGGTGGTTTGGTAAAACCTTTATGCTAAAGGATAAAGTTTTGAACGCCTACGGATTGATTCAGCTGCTCTTTGCCCTAAGCTTTTTCGCGCTACTGCTCTTTTTGTTTTGTGCTGACCCCATACTTTTGCTGAAATTTTGGTTTGTAAAATCTCTTATAGAAACGGTTTTGTTGCTTCCGTTTTTCTATGCGCTGAGAAAAACGAAGCTCCTCACGATACTTCCGATTTATGGGCTTATCTTTCCAATTTATAATATCGTTCTTCTATCCTCGCTATTTGGCAAAAAAGAATGGAAAGGAAGACCAATTTAAAAAATTACATCCCCATTTTACGTAACTTCGCAGCATGAAAATTCTGATGGTATGCTTAGGTAATATTTGTCGTTCACCTTTAGCAGATGGCTTATTGCGCAAGAAGGTTCAAGAGCATAAGCTTGATGTTTATGTGGATTCTGCAGGAACCGCAAATTATCATGTGGGCGGAGCTCCGGATAAAAGAATGACCGAGACAGCAAAGAGAAAAGATGTAGATATCTCAGGATTACAAGCAAGACAATTTATCGTTGCAGACTTTGATACTTTTGACTTGATTTATGTAATGGACCATTCGAATTATGACAATGTCATTCGTCTTTCACGCAACGAAGACGACCGAAGCAAAGTACAGCTCATCCTTGAATTATTACCTAATCAGACGGGAATTGAGGTCCCAGACCCATATTACGGTGGTCAAGATGGCTTTGAGCACGTATTTGATTTATTAGATAAAAGCACAGACATTATTTTAAATAATCTACGCCATGAGTAAAGCAGGAACATTATATATACTTCCTAACACATTAGGAGGCGAAAGTATTTCAGACATTATCCCAAATGATGTGGTGGAGCAAGCTATTTCATTGAGGCATTTCGTAGTTGAAAATATCAAATCTGCACGACGTGTTTTAAGAAAGATGGATCGAGAATTCCCTATTGATGAATCCATGTTTATAGAAATGAACAAACGAAGCACGGAGCAAGATACCATGAAAAGTCTGCAATGGTTGATTGCAGGAAATAATGTAGGTGTCATTTCAGATGCAGGTTGTGCATGCGTTGCGGATCCAGGAGCAGAAATTGTCTCTTTGGCGCACTCGCAAAAAATTGCGGTGATTCCATTTGTAGGACCTTCTTCTATCCTACTTGCGTTGATGGGTAGCGGGTTTTCGGGACAAAACTTTAGCTTTCATGGATACCTACCTAAAGACCGAAAAGAGCGTATTAGAACTTTAAAAACCTACGAATTCGACTCTAGAAAAAAAGGCTATACACAAATATTTATGGATACGCCCTATAGAAATATGAATGTCTTGGAAGATTTATTAAACGAGCTCGCCGACCATACCCAGCTTTGTATTGCCTCTAACATTACGCTTCATAATCAGCGCATTCGAACAATGAGTGCAGAAGACTGGAGAGAAAATGCCTACGACTTGAGCAAATCTCCTTGTGTGTTTTTGATTGGGTAAGTCACTTATTCTTTTTCAAAGATCGGTTCTGAGAATATTACTTTGTTTTCATCCCATTTATAGGGGTAATATAAATTGGTAATCGATTCTCGACTCCCTACATGCATTTCAATACAAATAGCTTCTTTCACATTTGATTCTATGTTATTTAAGACCCCATCAAAACAGATGATCCACGCCTTGATTCTGTTGATATAGGCCAAGCGATTTAATTTATTCGAGAGGTATTCAATTCTGTTTTCCTTTGCGTTTGAGCTGAGTACTGGATCTTCTATGCTGATTTCATTTTGCATATTGAGAATAGCACCAAATGGAATCAACGTTTGCTTGGATTGGATAATCTCTTTGGCATATGAAAAGCAGGCCTCTTGTAAGATTAATTTCTCCTCAATTATGTTTTGATTGTTCATTTGATTGACAAAGTTTTATAAAGTGGATTTAACCAACGTTTATGCTTTCTTTTTTCCTTTAGTGATTATGGCGTAAAAGTTACTTCCAAAGTTCAATGAGATAACGCATCACGTTTTTACTACTGATGCCTTCAATAGCATCAGGTGAAACCTGCTCAGAAATTGATTCAATAATCGACGGATATTGGCGAGCGTCTTCATGCACCTTAAAATAAAAAGGAACTCTTGACGGGTCAGAATAATTGCCAGTAGAGAAATAATCTGCCCCAAAGCAAAGTGAGTTTATACCCCCAAGTTTAATTCCATAATTCATATGCTCGTAAAGTACATTAGGGTCATCGTTGTTAACAAATGCCCTTAGAAAATTGACGCCAATAATTCCCCCCCGTTGGATGATTGCTTTTGCAATATCATCAGGGAGGTTGCGCATATGATTGAATACCTTTCTATAATTTGAATGACTCGCTAGAATAGGAACGTCTAGGTTATGTTTTGAGAGGTAATGGAGAATATCTTGAGCTAGGGCATCACTGGTATGTGAAAAATCCACCGCAATTTTTTTCCCATTTAAATACTGAAGTAACTTTTCCCCGTCTTCCTTTAACCCTGCATCACTATTATTCCCTCCTCCAAATCGGTTTTCTGCATGGTGTGTTAAGCTTATATATAATATCCGTTTCGTGATGGTGATGATTCTCTCTAATCGCTCGAAACCAATGCTTAGGGGCTCATCCTCTTCGCAAAACCCAGAGGCATTTTCAATCGCTGCAATCATACCGATTTTCGAAGAATTAGTAATTTGACTCAAGGTGTTTATGTCATGGACCAAGGTACAATAATTTGGGTATTCGGTGAGGAAGGATGCAAAAATCTCACTCTGTCTTAAGGCCAATGCTGCGCTTCCCTTTTCGGTAGCCGTATATATCGCCATGACCTGCAGCTTCACATTTCCTTTAGCCAAGTCTGGAAAGGAACAACCAATTCCCTCTCGCTTGAAAGGGTCAGGCTTAGACATGTTTAACATATGTGCGAGCAAATCACAATGCAAATCAATAACCGGGTACTTCATTTATCTATCTATTTCAATTGGCATACAACGGTCTCGGCTATGCGTAGTGCGGGTTTTCAAAGCACTTCACTTTCCGTTTGGCTGTTAGTTTATTTATTGTAATTACTTTCATATCATCACTTTAGCCCGCATTGCGTATAGCCAATGTTGTAGCCAGTGCTTTATTCATTTTCCGAGTTTTAATATTCTTATCGCTCCTTGAATTACCAAACCGAAAACGATTGTTCCGATTATNAAGTCAGGTTTNTTNGAGTNNANCCANTTGACNANAANTCCTGCTGTTATCACTCCCAAATTTATTATCACGTCATTTGAAGTNAAAATCATACTTNCTTTCATATGAGCTTCTTCTTTNCTCTTTGATTTTTGNAGCAAATACAAACAAATTCCGTTTGCAATAAGTGCAAAAATCGAAACGATTATCATAGTCGAAAAGTCGGGCAATTTTTCTGCTCCGAAAAATCTCCTTAAAACTTCTACAAATCCGATTATTGCAAGTGTTATTTGAAAGTATCCTGCAAGTTTAGCAATCCGTTTTTTCCTTGTTAAAGTTCCGCCAACTGCAAACAAACTAATTCCATAAACAAAACTGTCTGCAAGCATATCCAAACTGTCTGCAACCAATCCCATAGATTTTGAGATTAGTCCGGTTGTCATTTCGATAACAAAAAAGGCGAAATTGATTCCGAGTACAGTCCAAAGTAGTTTTTTCTGGTTCGTATTTTCCTTAAAGTTTGTTTGATCGGTTTGTTCGGTCGAAATTTTCGTTCCACCTAAATTCAGTTCGATTAAGGACTTTTCGATTTGGTCAATTCGTCCGTTATGGAAAATAGTCAATTTTCGGTTTGGTATGTCAAAGTCCAAATTTGCAATGCTTGAAATTCCGTCCAATTTCATTCGGATTAAGTTCTCTTCCGAAGGACAGTCCATTTTGGTTATTTCAAATATTGTTTTTTCCATTCACAGTTTCGTTTTTTCGCATTGGCTACAACGAGGAAATAAACGTAATACGTTTATTTCAGAGTTTAATACTCAAATATAAATAGAATGCACGAGAGAGTTGCTGGTAATGATGAGTAGTTGTTTTAAGTTGAATGGCTTTAATTTTCGGGNATAAAAAAACCCCCAACTACAAGTAGTCAGGGGTTTAAGATCGGCGTCGACTTACTCTCCCATCCTCAAAAGGACAGTACCATCAGCGCAAGCAGGCTTAACTTCTCTGTTCGGGATGGGAAGAGGTGGACCTTGCTGCTATAAACACCCAAAATCGTTGCCTTACGGCGCGTATCTTAGTTGATATATCGGACGATTGAAATAGTAACTCAATAAAAAAAATAGAATTTGTAAGTCTACGGGTAATTAGTACTACTCGGCTATGACATCACTGTCTTTACACCTGTAGCCTATCAACGTGGTAGTCTTCCACGGCCCTTAAAAGAAATCTCATCTTGAGGCGAGTTTCGTGCTTAGATGCTTTCAGCGCTTATCTCATCCATACTTAGCTACCCTGCGATGCAGCTGGCGCCACAACAGGTACACCAGAGGTATGTCCACCCCGGTCCTCTCGTACTAAGGGCAGATCCTCTCAAGCTTCCACAACCATGGCAGATAGGGACCGAACTGTCTCACGACGTTCTAAACCCAGCTCGCGTACCGCTTTAATTGGCGAACAGCCAAACCCTTGGGACCTGCTTCAGCCCCAGGATGCGATGAGCCGACATCGAGGTGCCAAACCTCCCCGTCGATATGGACTCTTGGGAGAGATCAGCCTGTTATCCCCGGCGTACCTTTTATCCGTTGAGCGATGGCCCTTCCACGAAGTGCCACCGGATCACTATGACCGACTTTCGTCTCTGCTCGACTTGTGGGTCTCGCAGTCAGGCAGGCTTATGCCATTGCACTCGACGAACGGTTTCCAAGCGTTCTGAGCCTACCATCGCGCGCCTCCGTTACTCTTTGGGAGGCGACCGCCCCAGTCAAACTGCCCACCATGCATGGTCCCAACACCGGATAACGGTGTATGGTTAGGCATCAAGGAACAGAAGAGTGGTATTTCACTAGTGACTCCGGAATGGCTAGCGCCACTCCTTCAAAGTCTCCCACCTATGCTACACATCTGTTCCCTAATACCAATACAAAGCTGCAGTAAAGGTGCACGGGGTCTTTCCGTCTAACCGCGGTTACTCGGCATCTTAACCGAGAATTCAATTTCACTGAGTCTATGTTGGAGACAGTGGGGAAATCGTTACGCCATTCGTGCAGGTCGGAACTTACCCGACAAGGAATTTCGCTACCTTAGGACCGTTATAGTTACGGCCGCCGTTCACCGGGGCTTCAATTC
>NHDN01000031.1 GCA_002171765.1 Verrucomicrobia bacterium TMED60 | reverse complement strand
ATAAAAAAGATTGTATATTATTACCTTTCAAAACCTTAAAAAGGATAGTATCAACTTAGATCATGGAAAAAGTTAAACAATCTTTTTTAGCTGGTCTATTTTCAATAATTACAATAGGAATATTAACTTTTTTAACTTACAGAACTGAATTTGGAATATTTTTATTAGCCTCATTTGGATCATCAATGGTCCTGCTTTATGGATATCCTGAAAGTCCATTTGCTCAACCAAAAAATGTTTTTTTTGGTCATTTGGTTACTGCCATANTAGGTTTAATTTTTTTACATTTTGTTCCATTGCCAATTTTTATAACTATACCTTTGGCTGTTGGGTTTGGAGTTGGGTTAATGATCTTGTTAAATGTTACTCACCCTCCTGCTGGTGGTAATCCAATAATAGTCATTATTGGCAGCGTCTCANTTGATTACTTGTTNAGTCCTGTGATATTAGGATCGATAATAATTATTATTTCTGCAATAATTATCAATAGATTTATTTTAAAAAAGTCTTACCCAAATTCAAGATAATTCATTTGCTNGGGAACTAAAAATAATGTTAGATGCCTAAAATAAATATTTAAATACACAGGAGAATAAATGAAAATATTATGCGTACTGTATGATGACCCAAAAGGTGGAATGCCAAAATCATACGCACTTTCTGAATTACCAAAAATAGAAAAATATCCAGACGGAATGACTTTACCTTCACCTAAAGGTAGGGATTATACTCCAGGACAATTATTAGGATGTGTATCTGGTGAGCTTGGATTAAGAAAATTTTTAGAAAGTAATGGCCATGAGTTGGTTGTTACTAATAGTAAAGATGGAGATGGATGTGAAGCGGACAAACATATTGTTGATGCNGACATAGTAATTTCTCAACCATTTTTTCCATACTATTTAACAAAAGAAAGAATTGCCAAAGCTAAAAATCTTAAAATGGCAATCACTGCAGGTATTGGTTCAGACCATGTTGATCTACAGGCTGCAATGGACAATAAAATTGATGTTGTAGAGGTAACATATTGTAATTCTAGATCTGTAGCTGAACATATTGTAATGATGATTGTTTCAATGGTAAGAGATTACCATAATCAACATAGAATTGTGAATGAAGGTGGCTGGAATATTGCTGATGCTGTTCAGAGGTCATATGATGTTGAAGGTATGCATATTGGAACTGTGGCTGCTGGTAGAATTGGTTTAGATGCATTAAGAAAAATGAAACCGTTTGATGTTCATTTGCATTATTTTGATAGACACAAGCTTCCTGATGCTATTGAAAAAGAATTGAATCTTACGTTTCATGAGTCGGTAGAGTCAATGGTTAAGGTATGTGATGTAGTAACAATTAATTGTCCCCTTCATCCTGAAACTGAAAACTTATTTGATGATGCAATGATAAGTAAAATGAAAAAAGGAGCTTATATTGTCAANACAGCTAGAGGAAAAATATGTAATCGTGATGCAATTGCGAAGGCATTAAAGAGTGGTCAATTAAGTGGTTATGCAGGAGATGTATGGTTTCCTCAGCCTGCACCCAATGATCATGTATGGAGAAGCATGCCACATCATGGTATGACACCTCATACTTCTGGAACATCTTTAACAGCACAAGCAAGGTACGCGGATGGGGTAAGAGAGATACTTGAATGTTTCTTTGAAGGTAAAGAAATTAGAAATCAGTACTTGATTGTTCAAAANGGTCAGTTAGCTGGAATGGGTGCTCATTCTTATAGTAAAGGTACAGCAACTGGTGGTTCTGAAGAGGCTGCAAAATACAAAAAAAAATAATTCTTAAAGATTAATATTAAAGGTAGTCTGCTTAAAGTAGCTACCTTTAATATAATAGACTATTAGTGATTTTTTTGTTTATGATATTTGATGAAATATCTTTTAATTATATTCCTAGTTCTCTTAAACTTTAATCACTCAAAAGCTGATAAAAAAGATAAAGCATATTTTGCTGGNGGATGTTTTTGGTGTGTCGAAGAATCATTTGAAAAATTACAAGGTGTTGAAGAAGTAATTTCTGGTTATTCTGGAGGTACCACTGAAAACCCAACCTATAAAGAAGTAACTTATGGAAACACTGGTCACTTTGAGGTTGTAGAAATAATCTATGATAAAAAAGTTATTACATATAAAGAGTTGTTAGATAATTTTTGGATTAATATCGATCCATTTGATGCTTTTGGTCAATTTTGTGACAAAGGATATAGTTACAGATCAGTTGCATTTTATCAAACTGATGAAGAAAAAAGTTTAATAGAAAAAGACATGAGAGATTTAGAAAATAGATTTAATAAAAAAGTTGTGACTTATATAAGGAATTTTAAAAAGTTTTATAAAGCAGAAGAATACCATCAAGATTTTTATAAAGTTAAATTAGAAAGATATCTAAGATATAAAAAAGCTTGTGGAAGAGAAGAAATTTTAAAAAGGATTTGGAGTCAATAAATCTTTATGAAGAATAGTGTGAATTGGAATTTCGATAACACTTATTCAAGATTATCTAATGTATTTAAAGAACACATTGGACCTGTAGCTGTAAAGAATCCAGAATTAGTTTTAATGAATCAAGATTTGGCTAAAGAGTTAAACCTAGACTTTACCAACATTGATAAAAATGAATTATCAGCTTTATTTACTGGAAATATCCTCCCTGAGGGAAGTAATGCTATTGCTCAGGCTTATGCTGGTCACCAATTTGGACATTTCACAATGTTAGGAGATGGAAGAGCAGTTTTAATAGGAGAGCATTTAACAAGCAATAATAAAAGATTTGATGTNCAATTCAAAGGCTCTGGAAAAACTGCATTTTCTAGAAATGGCGATGGTAGAGCTGCACTAGGTCCAATGTTAAGAGAATATATAATTAGTGAAGCAATGCATAATCTAAATATTCCTTCTACGAGAAGTCTAGCAGTAGCTAAAACAGGTGAAGAAATAATACGAGATACTCCATTACAAGGAGCTATCTTAACTAGAATAGCTTCAAGTCATATTAGAGTTGGAACTTTTCAATATGTTGCAGCACGTAATAAAAAAGATGAGATAGAAATTCTATTAAATTATGTGGTTAAAAGACATTATCCAGAACTAATAAATTCAAAAAACAAAGCTTTAGATCTTTTAAATGTAATTATAGATAGACAAATTGATCTTGTAGTCAATTGGATGCGTGTTGGTTTTATTCATGGTGTTATGAATACAGATAATATGACAATTTCTGGTGAGACAATCGATTATGGTCCCTGTGCATTCATGGATATATATGAGCCAAAAACTGTTTTTAGCTCGATTGATAAGATGGGAAGGTATGCTTACTGTAATCAACCAGCTATTACAAAATGGAATCTTTCAAGATTTGCTGAGTGTTTAATCCCCTTAATTGATAAAGATGAAGATAAGGCAGTTAAAAGTGCAACAGAGTTAATTGATACTTTCGGCANAAAATATGAGGAAAAGTGGTTAAAAATGATGAGAAATAAACTTGGATTATTAGGTGAAGATAACAAAGATAAATTTTTAATTGTTGATCTACTTACTTGGATGCATCAAAATAAAGCNGATTATACAAATACTTTTTGTCATCTAATGAAGCTTAAAGAGTATGACGACGACTTATATAAAGACAATAATTTTCAAAATTGGAAAAAAAATTGGGAAACTAGATTAAGCTTAAACAATAATCATACAGAAAAANATATTAAATTAATGAGAAGTGTAAATCCTCTTGTAATACCCAGAAATCATAAAATTGAAGAGGCACTAGAAATGGCTAACAATAATAACCTTGAAATATTCCACAAACTTTTAAAAATTTTGGAAAAACCTTATGTCCAGCAAGAAAACATTTTGGATTATCTTAAAATGGGTGATACGACAAAGGNGTANATAACTTTCTGTGGTACTTAAATCAAAAAAATTTTAAACAANAATTTATAAGCTATAAAACATATGGTTCTGGTCTTGCTTTTGAACCCAAAACTCTTTCAACTGCCATATTTGAAATATCAATAGATTGATAAGANCCAGTAGTAATTAATTCAGTTAACGCTCTACCTATTCCTGGCGCTTGCATTAATCCTCTTCCAGTAAACCCAGTCGCTAAATAAACATTTTCAAACTTTGGATGTTTTCCAACTACAGCGTTATTATCAAGTCGATNACAATCATAATAACCTGCCCATCCTCCAGTAAGTTTTAATTCTTCGAAAGCAGGAATTCTTTTTGCTAATGCAGGCCAGACTAGCTCCTCAAAATCATCCCAAGCAGGTTCAAGATCCTTTGCATCAAAAACAGATTTAGGTGATCCGGCTAAATATTCTTTTCCTTCAGGTCGCCAATAAACTCCTGTTGTCAAATCTCCGGTCAATGGCATCTCTGGGATATGTTTTGGACATTTGACTCTAAAGACAGTGTGTTTTTGAGGTTCAACCGGAATATCCTCTAAGAGTTCCTTTGTCCAACATCCTGCAGCAGAAATTATTGTTTTTGCATTAATTTCCGTTAAAGATTTAACTTCNCCTTTTATAAATTCTGCACCTTGCTCTACTGCCTTACTTTTAAGGGCTGTATGAAATAAGAAAGGATCAATCCATCCTTCACTTTTATTATCTGTAAATGTAGCTGTCTCTATACCCTCTTTATTTATATAGGGGAAAAATTTGTCTAATTCANAACCTTTAATATTCTTAGTGCCTGCTTCACAGGCTTTGTGATTTTCTAGGGCCTTATATTGTTCCTCAGCATGTTCAGGGCCAAACATTAACAGATATCCATTTGGGACCATACTTGCTGTGGGATTTGGGTTTTTTTCAGTTTTAAGTAATTCTGGTATTTGAAAAATGAACTCTCTAGCAAATTTTCCTAATAGTATATTTTCAGTTTGAAAAAATTGTCTTCTAAAACCTCCNAGTGAAAGAGGAAAAGAAGCATTTTTGTAAGTTGGNTCTCTTTCGATTACTTTTACCTTTCTTCCCTCTTTAGATAAAAAATATGCAGTTGCTACACCGATTATACCTCCACCTACAATTACAACATCATCCATAACTAATTTAATATAAATAGATTAAAGTTTAGAAATAATGCAAAGCTTACCCAAAGTAAATAGGGAATCATTAAGTATGAGCTCANTTTATTAACATGTTTGAATCTAAAAATAAGAATGACTATTAACAAAATTAAAATCATTAAATTTATCAAAGCTAATGAGATATTATGAAAACCGAAAAATACTATACTCCAAGTTGTATTAAATATTATGTGAATAAAGTAGATATATATTGTGCTCATATCTCTGTTTTTACTGTGCCAAAAAAACCAAATTGCCAGTGTCATCATCAANTATAATGTTGTCCAAACAGGTGCAAAAATCCAATCTGGTGGATTAAAGTTGGATTTTATCAGCTTTGAATACCAGGGTTCTTTAAAGTTAAAAGTCACTAAACCACCAATAAATGAAGCAGAAAATGTTATTATAAAGAATAGAATAAATGATAAAAATTTATTTTTAAGCATAAAAGTATTATACATCACAATATAATGAATAAAAAAACTATTTGGATNACAGGTGGGAGCACTGGAATTGGTAAAGCTCTAGCTTTAAAATTTGCTGATAAAGGTTGGAATGTTGCTATTTCTGCAAGACGTGANCATTTATTAAAAGANATTTCAGATAANAATGAAAATATAAGTGCTTTTCCATTAGATGTAACTGACCAAAATAATTGTAAAGAAGTTTTTAATCAAATTCAAAATAAATTTGAAAATATAGANATATGTTTTTTTTCAACNGGTACTTGGGATCCAAAAAAAGAAANNGATATTGATGTTGAACAAATTGAAAATGTTTTCAAGATTAATTTTTTTGGAACTTTAAATAGTATAAAAGCTGTTGAAAATTATTTTAAAAATAAAAAAAGTGGAANTATCACTATAGTTTCATCAATAGCAGGTTATCGNGGGCTGCCNAATTCAACTGGATATGGACCATCAAAGTCAGCTTTAAATAATCTTGCTGAAAGTTTATATTTTGATTTTGGCAAGTCAAATGTTCGGGTGTGTTTNGTTTCACCAGGTTTTATNAAAACTCCTATGACAGATAAAAACGATTTTAAGATGCCTTTTTTGAAAACTCCCGAATATGCTGCTGAAAAAATTTATGAGGGTTTGTTAAATAAAAATTCATTTGAAATTCATTTTCCAAAATCGTTGACTCTCATATTAAAAATTTTGAGTTTTTTACCAAACAAGATTTATTTTGGATTAATAGGAAAGCTAACAAAATACCAAAAAAAAAATTAGTATCTAAATTTAATAGAAGTGCANAAAGTAGGTAAAAAAGATAGCCCTTAAAAACCGGGAGCTAAAGATGGCTAAGAAGGACTATCTAAAATAGTATATCAAATCTGAAAAAAAAATGCATTAAAGAATTTTTTTAAATATAAAGGATTTATGAAAAAAAAAGGTCACAGGCCACTCACAAGGGTCAAAAATCCAGAGCCAAATATTGAAGATCCAGATTGGGTCATTTGGGCAGCCTGGGCTGACAGGATCACTTTTGAAGAAATAGAAAAAAAAACTGGTTACAAAGAATCNGATGTAATTAGGAAAATGAGNAGATCNCTAAAACCTTCCTCATTTAGATTGTGGAGAAAAAGAGTAAATCAAAAAAGTATTAAGCACAGAAAAAAGTTTGAATATTCAAGAAAAAAAATAACTAGTAAAATTAAAAAAGGTGACTATCTATAGTTTATGAAAAAAATAACAATCTATACTGGTCCAATGTGTAATTACTGTGAAGCAGCAAAAAGATTGTTAACAAGAAATAATGCTTCTTATAACGAAATAAATGTTGCANCTATTGATGGTGCTATGGATGAGATGATTAAGAAAGCGAATGGTAAAAGAACTATACCACAAATATTCTTTGATGATCAGCACATTGGTGGATATGATGAGGTAAGAGCACTAGAAAAGGAAAATAAACTTAAAGATTTATTAAATAATTAATCTTTTACGAAAACTACTGTTAATTCTGCAACTTTAATCCCAAACTTAGTCATCGTTGCTCGATTTATTGCAACACGATCATCTTGTTTAAAAATCCAATCGTCAAAAGTAATTTTCATTTCTTTGCCCTTAACTGGTACTAACAAAACATATTCAAATTTAAAAGCTGATCCATATGAAAATCCTTTTGCTTTTCCAACAACATCTCCTGCTGTTCCTTCATAGTTATTGTCATCAATCTTTGTTATCTGCCATTGTCTAGTTTGAATTTCCCCATCATCCCAATTAAATTTTTCATCAAGAATTAATTGTTTTCCATCCCATTTTCCATTTAAGTCAGCAGAAAATTGTCTGGTAACTTTTCCTGACCTATTTTGAAGCACACCCCATGCTTTAACATTACCAGACAAGTAATTTTCAATTATAAGTCTTGGTTCTTTATTTTTAAAATCTTCTGGGTTCATGGAACTATTTTTTGAACAGTTTGTAATTAAGAATAGAAAAATTATCAATAAAATTGATTTAATATTTTTAATTTTGATCATAAGTCTCACTATAATTCTATTTATTTTGAAGTGAAAACTGNATTAAATCTATATTTTTTGATTTAAAACCTGCTTCACAATAAGAAAGNTAAAATTCCCACATTCTTTTAAAAGTTGAATCAAATCCTTGTTTTTTAATCAACTCCCATTTCATATTAAATTCTTTTTTCCAAATAGCCAATGTACTTGAATAATGATCTGCATAAGACTCATAAGATTTAATTGTTAAGCCGTTATCAGAAACATATCTGTTAATACTTCCTTTATTAGGAAGAAAACCTCCAGGAAAAATATATTTTTGAATAAAATCTTGTTTATTTTTNTATCTATCAAATAANCGTGTCNTCNATAGTAATTGCTTGNATNGCAGCNNTNCCNNTNTTTGATAAATTATCTTTNANTGTTTTAAAATAACTTTCTAAATANTTTTNNCCNACNGCNTCTATCATTTCAATAGATGCAATAGAATTATACTTATTTTTTAAATCTCTATAGTCTTTGATTTCGATATTTACTTTTTCATTTAAACCACATCTGTAAATCCTCTCTTTAGCATATTCAAATTGTTTTTTTGAAATTGTGATACAATCCAATTTTACATCATATTTTTTTCCAACATATTCAGCAAAACCTCCCCAGCCGCAACCAATCTCTAAAACTTTATCACCTGAGTTTGGCCTAATTAAATCTATTAATTTTTGATACTTATTATTTTGAGCATCAGACAGATTCTTATTTTTTTCATCAAATATTGCACTTGAATAAGTTAATGTCTTATCTAACCACAGAGAAAAAAATTCATTTCCTAAATCATAATGCTTTGAAATATTTTCTTTACTTCGATTCTTGGTATTCTTTATAAAAAAATTTTTTACATAATTAATAAATGGTAAATCTAATAATCCTGAAAATTTATGAATTTGTTTAATGTTCCTAGCCGTAAACTCTATCAAATTAGACAAATCATCACTTTCAAAATCATTTTTCATATAAGACTCTGCTAAACCCACACTTCCTCCTCTTATTAGATTGAAGGTAAAATTCGGGTTTTTGATTCTTATATTTGCTTTTAAAGTTTCATTAGGATTACCAAATTTATAGTACTCACCATTGTGGTTAATGAGTTCTAAATATCCAAATTCTATTTTCTTTAAAATATTAAATACAATTTTATCTGAAAAATTATTAATGTTCATTAGCTTTCATATGTAATATTATTTTTTATCTTAAGCTTTCTCTTAATGAACTTAATTCCTTTAGTCCACAATTTAAACGCTTCAAAATGTATCGCTGAAATTATCTTAAAGGTCATAAGTGGGTGTTTTAAGTATGATTTTAATAATTCTTTACTATTAAAATCTACTCTATTTCCATCTTGTGATGCATACAAAATTTTTTCATTTGTTTGATACTGATCTATAATAACTGATATTCTCTCGCCCGGTTTCAATATTCTAAAAAAATAATTACAATCCATCTCAATAAATGGTGAAACATGAAATTTTTTTGAACAATTATGCTGAAAAAGTTTTAGATCGTCCTGAACCTTAAAAATATATGTATGTTGTTCACCAAATGTGTTTTTTACCTCGTATAAAATTGATATCAACTTCTCGCTTTTATTATAGATAAAAAAAACACTTAGAGGGTTGAATACGTATCCAAAAATTCTTGGATAACATAAAAGTTTAATTCTAATGTCTTCAGAATTAATTTCATTTTCTTCAAGATTTCTTTTGACCCATTCAATCAATGAAGATCCATCTCTATCTCCATGATCTCTTTCAAAAAAACTTATTAGATTAAAATTATTAAATGAAAAGAATTTAATATCTTTATCCAATTGTTCTAAATCAGCTAAATCTATTAATAAAGAAAATACGCTATATTTAAAAAAATGAGATTTTGGTTTAAATCTTTTATGAATTACAGTGCCGTTATATATTGAACTATTCATTTAATTCTTTAAGCATTTCAATTGATGATTTTATTCCATCCTCATGAAATCCATAACCAAAATAACTCCCACAAAACAATAGATTTTCTTTATTTTGAATGTTTTTTAAATTTTTTTGGTTGTTTAAAGCATTTTGATCAAAATAAGGGTGGGTAAAATTTATTTTTCTTAAAATCTTATCCTCAGGAATTTGTTTAAATGGATTTAAAGATAAGAAAATATTTTTTTCAATTTTCAAATTTTGTAAAAGATTTAACCAATAAGAAAGAGAGCTTTTGTTTAAGTTATTAGGATCAACAAACGAATTCCAAGATGACCAGGTTTTTCTATTTTTTGGCATTATATTTTCATCATAGTGTAAGACTGCCTGATTTCCTCTATATTTAAAATTTGATAAAATCTTTTTTTCTTGTTCGCTTGGGTCCTCTATCAAAGAAAGTGCCTCATTAGCATGGGTTGCTAAAACAACTTTATCATAATCAAAAAATTCATGATTTCCTCCATAATAAATTTGAACACCTGAAGAAATTCTTTTTACCGAGTTTATTTTGTAATTTTTATAGTGTTCACCACTGATATTCGATAAAACTTTATTTACATAAGCTCTACTTCTTTGTTTTACCGTATACCATTGTGGTCTTTTACTTAGTTTAAATAACCCATGATTTTGAAAAAACTTTAAAAAAAAATTTATTGGCATTTTTCCAGCTTCATAAGGAGGCATAGACCAGATAGCTGAAACCATTGGTATAATGTGATAATTTATAAAACTTTTTGACCAATTTTTTTTTTTGTAGAAATTCATTTAAAGAAGTTTTTTGGTCTACGTCTGAAATTTTATCACATAACTTATAAAATTTAAAAATATCAAAAAACATTTTGATAAATTCAACATTAAATAAATTTGATTTATTTGCAAATAATCCTGCTAGACCCCTGCCACAGTATTCATAATTCGTATTTTCTACTGAAACAGAAAATGACATATCACTTTTCTCTATTTCAACATCTAGTTCTTTAAAAAAATTAATTAAATTAGGATAAGTTTGGTAATTAAAAACAATAAAGCCAACATCGACAGAAATTTTTTTACCATCTAAAATAAAATCAACTGTATTTGAGTGACCACCAAAATGATCTTCTTTTTCAAAAAGATCTACATGGTGTTTTTTTGAAAGATAATATGCTGCACCTAATCCAGATATGCCTGAGCCAATTACAGCTATTTTCATTTATTAAGCTGCGTCTTCTTTGAATTCATCCATACTAGGGCAAGTACAAAAAATATTTTTATCACCATAAACATTATCTACTCTAGCAACTGGTGGCCAAAATTTATTTGTCTTTAAAAATTTAGCTGGATAAGCAGCCTCTTCTCTTGAATATTTATGTTTCCAATTATCAGAGGCCAGCTCAGTGTCAGTATGAGGAGCATTTTTAATTGGATTATCAATTTTATCAAACTTTCCAGTTTTAATAAGATTTATTTCTTCTTTTATTTTAATTAGAGTATCACAGAATCTATCTAACTCTGATAAGTTCTCACTTTCTGTTGGCTCTATCATCATTGTTCCAGCTACAGGCCAAGACATTGTTGGTGCATGAAAACCAAAATCGATTAATCTTTTTGCAATATCTTCCTCTGTAATGCCTGTTTCTGTTTTGATTGATCTAATATCGATAATACACTCGTGAGCAACATTACCATTTGAACCTTTGTATAAAATTGGATAATGATCTTTTAGTCTATCAGCAATATAATTTGCATTCAGTATAGCAACCTTAGAAGCAAGTTTTAATCCCTCGGATCCCATCATTTTTATGTACATCCAAGAAATTGATAAAATACTTGAGCTTCCCCATGGAGCAGCAGACACAGCTCCTATTCCTGTAGCAGGACCACAATCTTTTACAACTGGATGATTAGGCAGATAAATTTGTAAGTGTCTTTTACACGCGATAGGCCCCATACCTGGTCCACCGCCACCATGGGGGATACAAAATGTTTTATGTAAATTGATATGACAAACATCAGGACCAAAGTTTCCTGGTTTCGCTATACCAACTAATGCATTTAAATTTGCACCGTCCATATAAACTTGTCCACCATGCTTATGAATTAATTCACATATCTCCATTATTTTTTCTTCAAACACACCATGCGTAGATGGGTATGTAACCATTAAGGCTCCTAAATTTTCTGAATGGAGTTCTGCTTTTTTCTTTAAATCATCAAAATCCACATTGCCTTCTTTATCACAGTTAACTACAACTACTTTCATCCCAACCATTTGTGCACTTGCAGGGTTTGTTCCGTGTGCAGAACTTGGTATTAAACATATGTTCCTATTTTTATCACCTCTATCTAAATGATATTTTCTTATTACCATTAGTCCTGCATATTCACCTTGGGCTCCTGCATTTGGTTGAAGTGAAACTCCCGAAAAACCAGTAATTGATCTTAACCAATTTTTTAGATCTGTGAATAATGTTCTATATCCTTCCATTTGCTCAATAGGCACAAATGGATGTGGCTCCGCTAATTCTCTCCATGATATAGGTATCATTTCTGCAGTAGCATTTAATTTCATAGTACACGAACCTAATGCAATCATTGTTCTGTTTAGAGCTATATCCTTGTCCTCTAACTTTTTAAGGTATCTAACCATTTCTGTCTCTGAACGATACGAGTTAAAAACAGGATGTTCTAAATATTTTGAAGTTCTTAATAAACTTTTTGGTAGATTAGGTAAACTTACTGTAGGGTCTTCTTTTTTAATTGACTCTGCTGCATTAAAAATTTTTAATAGTTGATTTACTCTATAAACGTTCTTTCTTTCATCAAAAGAAACCGCTAGCATTTCAGGGTTAACTTTTCGTATATTAACTTTTTGATTTAAAGCATTTTTATAAATTTGATCAGTCTTTT